>JBIHZU010000003.1:0-33702 GCA_044240285.1 Candidatus Nanopelagicales bacterium
AGCCAATCGCAAGGCCACTGGCTGCCTTCGGACCACCGATTGCCATCGGGTCACGACCGGCTGCGATCGCCGCCATACGAAGTTTCATCGACTCGGCAGTCTGGTTGACCAGCACCCCGGTGACGTCCTGCACAAGGCCGCGGCCGTACTGAGCAGCTGCTCCAGAAATTTGCAGTTCCATACTGATGTTGACTCGGGTCGCCCCGCCAAGCGGCTGCAGACTGATGGTCAACTGTGTGCTGGCAGCGCCGCGGCCCTTCTTGTCGGCCCCGGAGCCATCGAGCACGAGGATCCGGCGCGCGTTGTCGCGTGAGGCAACCTTGACTGCGCCAGAGAACTCCAGCTTTACCGGGCCAGCTGAGATGATTACGCCACCTTCAAAGGAGCCATCCTCTACTTCATTGGTGAGGTCAGCTCCGGGGATGCACGCGGCAATCAGGGGAACATTTTCGAAGAAATTCCACACGTTGTCGACCGGCTGGTCGACATCGAAGGACTGAGTGATCAGCATGTGGCCTCCTGGTGGATGAACGAGCCCGGATTTTTCTCGAACGCCACGCGACAGCCCATGGCGCAGAAGTAGTAGGTAGTGCCCTCGTGAACAAACGGACGATTTGCCGGAACTGCTTGAACGGTCATGCCGCACACGAGGTCAATGACCTCCTGCGGTTCGAGCATGGGAAGCATCGCGCGCTGGTGAGGCTTTAGCTGCCCGGCTGCGCGCAGCTGGACCAACTCGGCGAGAATCGAAACGGCGATCTCTCGGTGGGTGGTATGGCCGAGGTCAAGGCCGATGGGGACCTGTACGCGCGCCAGATCCAACTGTGACGCTCCGCGATCGGCAAGATACCCACGCACTACATCGCCACGCTTACGCGAGGCGACTAGACCGACAAATGCCGGACTAGCAGCCAAGGCCGACTCGAGGGCCTCTTCGTCTCCATGCCCCTGAGTCGCAACGATCACGACGCTCGTCGGGGTGACCATGGCAGATGCAAATGCCGATCCATCGACCAATTCACCGCGCCAGCCGATATCGCGCACCAGATCCAGCAATGTGGCGGCCATCGGCGAGTTGCCCACAACAAGAACGTGTGGAGCAGCCATGACAGGCTCGATGTAGATCTGCAGCGCGCCGTCGCTCTGGCAGGAAATCGGAATAGTCAACACACCTTCCGGCACGTGCATGCCAGAGAAGTCTGCTTCCTGCCCGAGCCACACCAGAGACGGCGTACCTTCAGCAAGCACGCGCTTGGCCTCGCGGATAAGCACCGGTTGGGCGCATGCCCCACCGATCCATCCGATTAACTCACCCTCGGCAGTCACGATTGCACGCGAGCCGTGCTGACCCGAAGACGGAGCTTGGCGCCACACAACGGTCGCCAAGACAAAGGACTCACCGGATCGCGCGAGTGACGCCGCGCGTTCCATGATGTCCAACCCGTCAACGGATCCAGCGGTCACGTCATCCAGCCTTCACCGGTGGCATACCCGAGACGTCTTTACCTGTCTGCAATGCCTCATAGACGCGGTTAGGCATCAGCGGCATATCGATATTGCGAACACCGGTGTGCTTGAGGGCATTCATGACCGCATTGACGAAGGCGGCGGGGCCACCCACAGTCGCACACTCACCAATGCCCTTGGCACCGATGGGGTGATGTGGACACGGTGTGACGACCTCGTAAAGCTCAAAGCCCGGGGTCTCCCACGCTGTCGGCAACAGGTAGTCCATGTAGTTTGAGCCGATGCAGTTGCCCTCTTCATCGAAGGTGATGTACTGCATGCTCGCCATGGCGTACGCCTCTGTGAGACCGCCCATGATCTGACCCTCGACGATGAGTGGGTTGATACGCACTCCACAGTCGTCCACGGCAACGAACTGCAATACGTCCCAGACGCCCGTCTCCGGATCAATTTCGACCTTGCAAATGTAGGCGGCAAACGGCCACGTGAGGTTGGGCGGGTCGTAGTAGGCGTTGTTCTCTAGGCCAGGCTCCATGCCGTCAGGCACATTGCTATAGGCGGCAAGAGCGCAATCCTGAATCGTGACTCCACGCTCTTGATTGCCGCGGACGTAGAACCGACCAAGCTCCCACTCAATGTCCTCCTCCGAAACCTCAAGAAGGTGAGCGGCGATCTTGCGCGCCTTGGCTCGAATCTTGCGCGCCACCATCGCGACCGCCGCACCAGCGACGGGAGTCGACCGGGACGCATAAGTGCCCATGCCAAACGGTGCCGTGTCGGTATCGCCCTCTTCAACGACAATGTCGTCCGCCGGGATGCCCAACTCGTGCGCAACGATCTGCGCCCACGTGGTCTCGTGACCCTGGCCTTGTGTCTTAGCGCCGGTGCGCAGAATCGCCTTGCCTGTCATGTGCACGCGCAACTCGGCTGAGTCGAACATCTTGATGCCGATGATGTCGTATTCGCGGCTGTTGCCAGCACCAAGCGGTTCGGTCATCGTCGAGATGCCAAGACCGAGAAGCTTGCCGCGCTTGCGCGCTTCTTCTTGCTCCTGAGCGAAGGTGCTGTAACCAATCGCTTCGAGACCGAGATCAAGGCACTTCTGGTACTGACCTGAGTCCGTGAGGAACCCGAACGCCGTGCGGAAGGGGAACATGTCGTCCTTGACCATATTGATCCGGCGGAACTCTGCCTGATCCATTCCAAGGTCATCCGCAGCGGCATGAATCATGCGCTCCTGGAAGAACATTGCTTCCGTCACACGGAAAGAGCAGCGATAGGCGACGCCACCAGGCGCCTTGTTGGTGTACCAGCCTTCACTCGTTAAGTGCGCTGCTGGAACGTCGTAGCAGGCGAACGCTGAGTGCATCAGGCCGATCTTGAACTTTGTGGGCTGAGCATCCGCGAAGAATGCGCCGTGATCGGAGACGGTATGCATGCGCATACCGAGGATCTTGCCGTCTTTGCGCAGTGCCAACTCGCCCTTGAGGTAGACATCACGGCCGAAACCGGTCGAGATGAGGTTGCTGCTCTTGTCCTCGACCCACTTGACCGGATGCTCCGTGAGGATCGACGCAAGGATCGAGATGACGTAGCCCGGGTAGATTGGCACCTTGTTGCCGAAGCCACCACCGAGGTCAGGAGACACGATACGGATCATGTGCTCCGGAAGTTCGGCGACCATGGCAACAGCAGCGCGCACGATGTGCGGTGCCTGCGAGGTCATGTAGACCGTGAGCTTTCCCGTGGCACGGTCAAAGTCGGCAATCGAACCACAGGTCTCCATGGGCGACGGGTGTGACCGTGGGTAGTGCAGCTCCATCTTGGACACCACGTCAGCGTCGGCGAATGCACGATCAGTTGCGCTCTTGTCGCCAATCTCCCAATCGAAGATCTTGTTGTTGGTCTGATTTTCCTTGTCATCGCGAATCAGCGGCGAGTTGGGGTCCTGCGCCTGCATCGGGTTCACGATGGCGGGGAGCTGTTCGTACTCGACGATGATCTTGCTGGCGGCGTCCTTGGCAATGTAGGGATCGTCCGCGATAACCGCAGCGACCTCTTGGCCCTGAAAGCGGACCTTGTCTGTCGCGAGCACTGCCTGCGTGTCGTAGGACAGTGTCGGCATCCACGCCAGGTTGCGAGCGGCCATCGTGTCGCCAGTCATCACCAGGCGAACGCCGGGCACCTCCCACGCCGCACTTGTGTCGATCGACTTGATGCGCGCATGTGCGACTGGGCTACGCAGAATTTCCATGTGCAGCATGCCGGGCAGCACGATGTCATCGACGTACTGACCCTTGCCGCGGATGAATCGGTTGTCTTCGACCCGGCGGCGGCTTGCGCCCATTCCACCGATCTTGAGTTCGTCGAGCGCCATGATGCCTCCTAGGCCTGCTGGTCGCGCATCTTGTCGGCCGCCCAGAGGACTGCCTTCACGATGTTCTGGTAGCCCGTACAGCGGCAGAGGTTGCCGGACAGGGCCCAGCGCACCTCGTCTTCTGTCGGATTGGGGTTTTTCTCAAGCAGCGCCTTCGCAGCAAGCATCATGCCGGGGGTGCAGAAACCGCACTGCAGCCCGTGCTCCTCCTTGAAACCTTCTTGAATTGGGTGCAGTTCGCTGGCGGTGCCCATGCCCTCAACGGTCTCAACCTTGTGACCATCGGCTTGTACGGCCAACATGGTGCAGCTCTTAATCGGTCGACCGTCGAAGAGCACCGTGCATGCTCCGCAGTTTGACGTATCACAGCCAGAGTGAGTGCCAGTCAGCTTCAACCCCTGGCGAATCAGATGCGCGAGCAGCAGACGCGGCTCGACGTCAACGGTGCGCTTTTGTCCGTTGACTGTGATGCTCACCCGACGCGTAGGAACGCCGTCAGGAACCTGGGTGACTTCCTCGTACAGGCTTGTCATCTCACGCTGCTTTCTGCTCGGTCCGGGCAATCCCAGTGAGAATGCGGGTTACGAAGGTCTTCACAATGTGGCGCTTGTAATCAGCAGAGCCACGATGGTCGGTACGCGGATCTGCGGCATCTGCGACGGCCTCTGCAGCCGCAGCAATGTTCTCAACCGTCAACTCTTTGCCGTTGAGCACAGAGATTGCATCGTTGGCATCGATAGTGCGGCCCCCAACGCCGGCAAGCGCGCAACCAGCCCGATTGACCGTGGCGCCAGACATATCCAGGTAAACGGCCACCGAAGCAGTCGCGAAATCGCCCACACGCCGCTCAAGCTTGAGGTAGCCACCACGAGCAGTGCCCTTGGCACCGGGGATAACTGCTTCAACCGCGATCTCATTGAATGCCAAAGCTGTCACGAATGGGCCGAGAACAAATTTGCTCATCTCAATCTCGCGTCGGCCGTTGGGGCCTTGAGCCACAATGCGTCCACCGAGCGCGATCATGGTCGCCGCCCAGTCGCCCTGCGGGTCGGCGTGACATACGGACCCGACAAAGGTGCCTCGCACGCGCACGATCGGGTCTGCGACGAGAGACGCGGCTCCGGCGAGGGTGGGGTAAGACTTCTCCAGGAGCGCGGAGTTCTCCATGTCCTCGTGGCGGACCAGCGCCCCGATGCGCAAGGTGCCATCGGCATCCACTCGGACATGGTTAAGCCCGGGGATTCCGTTGATGTCCACGATGCGCTCCGGTGAGGCGAACCTCAGCTTGAGCATCGGAATTAGGCTCTGCCCACCGGCAAGAACCTTCGCCTCACCGCCGCTGCGATCGAGGATGGCGATCGCCTCCTCAAGAGTCTTCGGGGCGTCGTACTCAAAGCGTGATGGGTACATGAGTGTCCTCTCGGTGACTATGCCTGCGGGTCGCGCACGGCGACCGGCATCGAGTCGGCATCGGGATCGGGATGTGGCTCCTGGTGCGGCGGCCACGGTCCCTGCACAGGCTGGCTCGCCACCTTCAAGAAGTCGACGAATTGCGGCCAAGCCCACACTGTGGGGCTCTTGCCGGTTTTAGGGGAATTCTCAATCAACGCATACAGACGTGGCGTACCACGCTCTTGTCCACTGGATTCAACGCCCACGAGGCTCCCTTTCACATGACCGGTTGCCGGGACACTACTCCCATTCAAAGCACCCGCAACTGGAAACTCGAAAGAAAAGTAAGGACTGACTTACTTTCGCCTTAGCCCGATGATCTCCGCCGCCACGGAGACAGCGATCTCGGCTGGCGTCTTGGCCCCCAAATCGAGTCCGGCTGGCCCATGAACCCGTGACACGTCGTGGACATCTTGGTAGGCAAGCCATTCCGCGCGGGACTGCTGCATTGACTGGGAGCCAAGCGCGCCGATATACCCCGCGTCGCTTTCGAGTGCGGCAAGAAGGCACTTACTCGACGACTCCACGTCGTGGCCCATGACGACGATGGAATCGATCGACGACAAAGTCGCAGCGATTCCGGCGACAAGCCCAGGGCGCGGCTCGACGAGCACCTTGAGTCCGAGGAGAGCCCCTTGTTGTGCCAAAGCCTCGGCGATCGGCCCCTGCCCAGCGACCACTAGACGCGGGAAAGGCGCAAACACTGTGGTGGTGACGAGGCCTTCGGTCTCGACGGCAGAGACACCCGCTTCCAACAACTCGCGATTACGTCCCTGCGCATCGTCGAGAGTCGATATTGAGATATCCGTTACGTCGTCTTCGGAGAGCGTCGCCGACACTGCAACAGCCTCACGGTTGAGCAGTCGCAGCCAGATCGTGCTCGGTAGTTGATCTGCCGGCACCACAAGGAAACCCACCTTGGTGCCAGCCGGCAGACCAGAGGGCGAACTTTCGAGTTCGGTGACCACATGTTCGATGTGTCGACCGGTCGACAACTTCCGCGAGGCCACATCAGCGAGAAATCCATCGAATGCACCACCCGCGACGCTTCCGATACGCCCACCACCGGGAGTAAACGCCACTGCTTCATCTGAGGCTGACGGAGACACAATCCACGCCACATCCGCGCGCGTGCCCGAGCGGACACATGCAGAAACACTCAATGCAATGTCATACACGTGGCTACTCCCACTCGATAGTGCCCGGCGGCTTGCTGGTGACATCGAGAACCACGCGATTAATCTCGCGAACCTCGTTAGTGATGCGGTTCGAAATTCGCGCAATGAGGTCGTAGGGGAGGCGAGACCAGTCTGCGGTCATCGCGTCTTCGCTCGACACCGGACGAAGGACGATTGGGTGGCCATAGGTTCGTCCGTCACCTTGCACTCCCACCGAACGCACATCGGCCAGGAGGACCACCGGGAACTGCCATACGCTCGCATCGAGCCCCGCAGCTGTGAGTTCATGACGAGCAATGGCATCTGCTGCACGCAAGATTGCAAGACGATCGGAGTCAATGGCACCCACGATGCGGATTGCCAAGCCAGGGCCGGGAAACGGATGCCGCATGACAATCTCACGAGGCAGCCCAAGCTCTAATCCCACCGCGCGCACTTCATCCTTGAAAAGGGCGCGAAGAGGCTCAACCAGCGCAAACTGCATGTCATCAGGAAGCCCGCCGACGTTGTGGTGGCTCTTGATGGTGGCGGCGCCCGCCCCCACGCCTGACTCCACAACATCGGGATAAAGCGTGCCTTGGACGAGGAACTCAACCGGATCGGAGTCTCCACCCTCGGCCACTACCTGACGCGCGGCGTCCTCGAATACGCGAATGAATTCGCGTCCGATGATCTTGCGCTTTTGCTCTGGGTCGGTCACTCCCGCGAGTGCGACAAGAAATCGTTCTTGGGCATCAACGACGACAAGGTGTACGCCCGTTGCGGCAACAAAATCCCGCTCAACTTGTTCGGCCTCGCCCTCACGCAACAAACCGTGGTCAACGAAGACACAGGTCAACTGATCGCCTACTGCTCGCTGAACTAAGGCCGCGGCTACTGCGGAATCGACACCTCCAGACAGCCCGCACAACACTCGCTTAGCGCCGACCTGCTCGCGGATCGCGGCGATCTGTGCGTCAATCACACCTTCAGTTGTCCATGAGGGCTCGCAACCGGCGATGCCATGTAGGAATGCTTCGAGCAGCCTTTGGCCGTTTTCGGAATGCAACACCTCAGGATGGAACTGAACGCCGGCAAGGCGACGAGACGAATCTTCGAAGGCCGCGACCTGTGCACCGGGTGACTGTGCAGTCACCGTGAAGCCATCAGGCGCAACTGTCACTGAGTCGCCATGTGACATCCATACGGTCATTTCAGTCGGCAATCCGTCGAACAACCGCGACTGACCTTCGACCGTGAGTTGTGTTGATCCGAATTCGCTCTGCCCTGTGCGCTCGACAGTGCCGCCTAGTGCCTGGGCCATAGCTTGGAATCCATAACAGATACCGAACACGGGAATGCCTGCGTCAAAGAGAGCAGGATCAATGCTCGGGGCACCTTCGGCGTAGACGCTCGACGGTCCACCCGACAGCACAATCGCCGCTGGCTTCTTCGCGATCATCTCGGCTGCGGACATCGTGTGGGGCACGATCTCGGAGTAGACATGGGCCTCCCGTACGCGTCGAGCGATGAGCTGCGCGTACTGGGCTCCGAAGTCAACGACGAGAACGCTGGTCATGCGTTGAGCGTAGTCGTCGGTCCTAGAAGCCTGTCGGGGACGGGACTACCGTGAAGTTGATATTGCCCGGTTCATTGGCAAGTAGGACCAAGACGACCAGTAGCCACACGATTCCGACGAGAACCCAAAGTCCGAGCCCCACGATTCCGATGATCAGCCCCGCCTTGGCCGTGCCCTTGTTGTTGGCGATGCCCCGATCGGCGTTCTTCATTCCCAAGATGCCAAAGACGACACCCAAGACACCGCCGACAAAGGGGATACAGCCCACGATTCCGAGGATGGACAACACCAGCGCAGCAACGCCTAGCCCGTTTTGGGGCTGCCGAACAGGCTGTCCGCCGTATGGGCTCGGGGACGTGTAGGTCGGGTACGTCACTGCAGGCACAGGAGGGGGCGGCGGAGTCCCGGGCGGGGGCACAGCACCGGCTGGCGGCCATACGGGGGGCGGTGGGGCGGTGGGTGGTTCTGGTGCCGGGATGGGCGCAGTGCCTTCAGGCTGTTCAGTCATAGGGACAGGGTAGTCGCCGACTCTGAGTTACAGAAGGTTTTAGGGCCGCGCTCCGCTGTGAGGACGATATGCGTGACTGTCCACTAGATGACACTCAACGGCAAACGCAGCGCGCCTGGGGCAGCTGAGGGGACCACGGGAGATCGCGGCACGATGGGCTCCAATCGCTCATACTCAGAGCCGAGAGGCGGGCGCGAGTCCACATCACCCTTATTGGGCCACAACGACATCGCCCGCTCAGCTTGCGCGGTGATAGTCAGGGATGGGTTGACACCGAGATTTGCGGTGATAGTCGAGCCATCGACAATGTGCAGACCCGGATGTCCATAGGCGCGGTGATAAGCGTCCACCACTCCTGAGCCAGAGTCTGCACCGATCACGCAGCCACCGACGAAGTGCGCAGTGAGCACCGCATCGAAGTTATCAAAGACATTGCCGGCTGCCCATCCGTCGATAATCTCAGCGGCACGCTCAACTACCTCAGCAGCAGCGGGGATATGAGTTGGAGCAGGCGATGATGCATCCTTGCGAGTCGTCATACGCCAGCCGAGACGGCCACGATGGCCAGTGAGCGTCAGTGAGTTGTCCACCGACTGCATCACGAGTGCGATGACGCCACGCTCGCTCCATTGGTGGACATTGAGCAACTTCACGGCAGTGTCACGCTGCTGCCACATCTGCGTCCCCCAGGTTTTCCAACGCGCGACTCCGGGCACGGGTCGAGTCAGCACTGATTGCAATAGGCCCATGGAGTTCGAACCCTTGCCGTAGCGCACAGGCTCGATGTGCGTATTTTCTTCGGGAAAGAAGCTCGAAGTGATCGCCACACCACGGGAGAAGTCTTTGGCCGCAGACTTACCCACCGCGCCGAGGATCGACTCCGAATTGGTACGCGATAAACGGCCAAGTGAACGAGACAGACGCGGCAGCCGGCCCTCGTCGCGCATGCGATGCAACAACTTCTGTGTGTTGTAAGTGCCGGCAGCCATAATGACGTGCTCACAACTAAAGGACCGAGTCTTGCGATTGGTCCACGAACCGGTGCGCGCAGTGACCACGTCATAACCGCCGCTAACACGCTCGCGAATTTCGGTCACAGTTCGCAGCGGATGCACAACAGCGCCAGCTGCTTCGGCAAGGCCTAGGTAGTTCTTGGGCAAGGTGTTCTTGGCATTGTGGCGGCACCCGGTCATGCATTCACCACACTCAATGCAACCGGTGCGCGCCGGACCCACCCCGCCAAAGAACGGATCAGATTTTGTGACGCCGGGTCCTCCACCGAAGTAGACACCTACGGGAGTCATTCGGAACGTGTGCCCAACCCCCATTTCGTCTGCGACAGCTTTCATCACGACATCGCTGGGAGTCATCGTGGGATTGTCGATAACGCCAAGCATTCGAGCGGCTTGGTCGTAGTGCGGTGCAAGTTCGTCTGCCCAATTGGTGATGCCACTCCATTGTGGGTCATCGAAGAATCGCTTCGGTGGCACGTAGAGCGTGTTTGCGTAGTTCAGCGAGCCACCACCAACGCCTGCCCCCGCGAGCACCACAACATCTTTAAGAATGTGAATGCGTTGTAAGCCGGTGCAACCCAGGCGAGGCGCCCACAGGAACGACGACAATCGCCATGATGTTTTGGGAAAAGTCTGCTCGGTGAAGCGGCGCCCTGCCTCAATGACGCCGACGCGATAGCCCTTCTCCGTGAGGCGAAGGGCGGACACAGATCCGCCAAATCCGGACCCCACAATGACTACGTCGTAGTCGAAACCAGCCATGCCCACAGGTTACTGGTAGGTGGCCGCAGCGCGTTCAGCTTCAGCCGGACTCCAGCCCAAGGCTCGCCCGAGCAGCTCAGCCGCATCCACCGCGGCACTCTTCGCACCATCCCGTGTCTCCAGCGCAATTCGCGTGCGCCGAATCAGGACATCCTCCACAGCCAATGCAGCTTCGTGAGTGCCGGCGTGCACGATTTCGGCTCTTAGATACGGCTCTCCCTCGACCAGCGGCTCAGCGAGCGCAGGATCGTCCAGCAGGTCGAACACCTCGTTGACGCGTCCCCCATGACGATGCAAAAGTGACTCCACAGCTTCGACCGAGAGACCCGCTTCTTCCGCGATCTGAACTCGAGCGGCCCAATCAGTCTCATAGCCAGCCGCCCCCACCAAGGGGATGTCTGCGGTCCGTGACTCACGCACGGATGAGTGGCCCTGGGAAATAAGATCAGTGACAGCGGCGTCGACCACATCGGCAGCCATCACGCGATAGGTCGTGTACTTCCCACCAGCAATCTGCACTAGCCCCGGCACGGGGCGGAAAATCGCGTGCTCACGCGAAAGTGTCGTCGTCGCGTCATCAGCGTTTCCATCAGACACCAACGGGCGCAGACCGGCATAAACCCCAACGACATCCTCACGTCGCAGCGGACGCGTGAGCCAACGGTTTGCTTGACCAATGAGGTAATCGATATCGGATTCTTCGGCAGCCGGATTAGCCAGATCGCCTTGCCAATCGGTATCAGTAGTTCCCACCAACCAATTGCGACCCCACGGAAGTAGGAACAACACACTGGCCGGCGTTCGAGCGATGACCGCTGTGCTCGAACGGAAAGCGTCGCGAGGAATGACTAGATGCACCCCCTTGCTCTGTCGCACTTCCGCAGCGGGTGGTCCGCCTAGGAGAGCGCGAACGCTATCTGTCCATACACCAACCGCACTGATCACCACGCGCGCATAGATGTCGTACGTCTCGTCCGTCAGAACGTCCTTGACGCGTACGCCGTTCACGTGGTCGTCGCCCTCAATCGTGACGCGCAGCAATGCGACCACTTCGGTGCGAGTGACGAGCGCTGCCCCATACGACGCTGCCGTGCGCGCGACAGCGACTGTGTGCCGGGCGTCATCGATTTGCGCGTCGTAGTAAGTGACTCCCCCGGTGACTTCGTCAAGGTTGAGGTCGGGGGCGAGCGCACCAAGCTCCTCCTTCGACAAACTTTTCGGCTTCGGCATCAGACCGCCCGAGGCGCCGACACGTGACATCACGTCGTAGATCCGCACGCCTGAAGCCACGTAAGGTCGTTCCCACTTCTTTGACACTGGAAAGACAAACGCCACCGGATGCACGAGGTGCGGAGCGAGGTGATCAAGGAGGAGTCCGCGTTCGGTGAGTGCTTCGCGTACGAGTCCAAACTCGCGCTGCTCGAGATAACGCAGCCCGCCATGTGCCAGACGCGAGGAGCGTGAGGAAGTCCCCGATGCTAGGTCGTTCATCTCGACCAGACCGACGTGCAGCCCGCGCGAGGCGGCGTCTAGGGCCGCTCCGCATCCCACAACGCCACCACCGATGATCAGCACATCAAGCGGTGCGTCTGCAGTGGTCGACATCAGCCGACGCACAGATTGCGCCCGATAGGACGGTCCTAGCCGATCGGTAGTCACCCTAGGAGGCTACCTCGCCGCAGTCATCGAACCGGATCGACGACGACTTCTACTCGCTGGAACTCTTTAAGTTCGCGGTAACCTGTCGTTGCCATCGCCTTCCGTAGTGCTCCGCTGAGGTTCGCTGATCCATCTGCATAACGCGAAGGGCCGTTGAGGATCTCGTCGTAGGTGCCCACGGTGCCTAAGCTCGGCCGGTTACCACGTGGTAAACGTGCGTGCCATGCTTCGTGGCCCCAGTGAATGCCGGCGCCAGGAGAATCTTCAGCGCGAGCGAGGAGTGATCCCACCATGGCCGCGTCTGCTCCGCAGGCGATCGCTTTAACCAGATCGCCACTGCGGCCAACGGATCCGTCGGCAATGACATGAACATAACGTCCGCCAGACTCGTCCAAATAATCACGTCGAGCAGCAGCCACATCAGCGACCGCACTTGCCATCGGAACGCGAACGCCAAGAACGTCGGCAGTCGTGTGTGCGGCTCCTCCTCCAAATCCCACCAAGACACCGGCCGCACCAGTGCGCATCAGGTGCAATGCGGCCTGATAGGTCGAACAACCTCCCACAATCACGGGCACGTCGAGGTCGTAGATGAACTTCTTCAGGTTCAGCGGCTCTCCGTTGTCGGCAACGTGTTCGGCGCTCACCGTCGTGCCGCGGATAACCAGAATGTCGATGCCTGCTGAAACCGCGATAGGAGCAAGAGTTGCTGCAGATTGTGGCGAGACACCGACAGCGACAGTCGCTCCACCAGCGCGAATTTCGGCAATGCGCTGCTTGAGCAAGTCGTGATCAACAGGTGCAGCGGCATAGACGTCCTGCAGGACTGCGCCAGCTGACTCTGCTGGCGCAGTGCGAATGCGATCAAGCGCGGCAGCGGGATCGGCGTAGCGTGCCCAAAGGCCGTCGAGGCTCCAAGCCGCCATAACGCCGAGTTTGCCCAACGTGATCGCAGTCGACGGAGAGACGACGGAGTCCATCGGAGCTGCGACGACCGGCAAATCGAAACGATAGGCGTCGATCTGCCACACGGTCGACACCTCATCGGCGTCTCGAGTGCGTCGACTCGGCGCGACGGCGATGTCATCAAAGGAATACGCCGTGCGCCCGCGCTTGCCGCGACCGATCTCGATCTCGTTCATCGTTGACTCTTTCCGTTGACCATTAGCGACTGTGGTAGTTCGGGGCTTCGACGGTCATGGTGACGTCGTGGGGATGGCTCTCCTTGAGCCCCGCGGCAGTGATGCGAACAAAGCGTCCCTTCGTCTGAAGCTCGACGATTGTCTGCGCACCGGCATAACCCATTGACGCCCGAAGACCACCGATGAGCTGGTGGGCAACCGCACCGACCGGACCGCGATAGGGAACAACGCCCTCGACGCCTTCGGGGACCAGCTTGTCGTCGCTGAGAACATCGTCTTGGAAGTACCGGTCCTTGGAGTAAGAACGGGCCTGACCACGCGACTGCATAGCCCCAAGCGAACCCATACCGCGATAAGACTTGAACTGCTTACCGTTGACGAAGATGACCTCTCCAGGCGTCTCTTCACAGCCCGCGAGCAGTGAGCCAATCATCACGGTGTTTGCTCCAGCAACAATTGCTTTGGCTATGTCACCGGAGTATTGAAGGCCGCCGTCACCAATCACCGGCACTCCCGAGACGCGTGCAACAGTTGCCGCTTCGTATATCGCGGAGATTTGCGGGACACCAACACCGGCAACAATTCGAGTGGTGCAGATCGAACCAGGACCCACACCGACCTTAATGCCGTCCGCACCTGCGTCGATCAAGGCTTGAGCACCTTCACGTGTGGCCACATTGCCACCCACGATGTCGATAGAGGTTTCACGCTTGAGCAGTCGCACCATGTCGAGAACCGCTCGGGAGTGTCCGTGCGCAGTGTCCACAATCAGCAGGTCGACACCCGCTTCGACCAGTGCCTTTGCTCTCTTCTCGGAGTCTTCTCCAACCCCCACCGCGGCACCTACCACTAGGCGACCATCCGCGTCCTTAGTCGCTAGCGGGTATTTGTCAGCCTTCACAAAGTCCTTGACTGTGAAGAGTCCTTTGAGTCGACCATCCGCATCAATTAGTGGCAACTTCTCAACCTTATTGCGGGCAAGGAGCGAAAGAGCGACGTCGGGCGCAACGCCCACCGGTGCGGTGATGAGTGGCATTGGAGTCATCGCTAGTCGAACAGGCTTGGACATATCATCTTCAAAGCGCATGTCGCGATTGGTCACGATGCCCACAAGTTTGCCGTCAGCATCAATAACTGGCACACCGGAGATGCGATAGTGGCCGCACAGCGAGTCGACATGGGCAAGGGTGTCGTCTGGCCCGCACGTAATCGGATTTGTCACCATGCCGGCCTCGGAGCGCTTGACGAGATCAACCTGATCAGCCTGCGCTTCGACGGGAAGATTGCGATGCAGAATCCCCACACCCCCGTGCCGGGCTAGCGCGATCGCCATTCGGGCTTCTGTCACCGTGTCCATGGCGCTGGAGAGCAATGGGATGCGCAGCCGGATACTGCGAGTCAACTGCGTCGAAGTATCGACTTCGCTAGGTACGACATCAGACTCGCCGGGAAGCAACAGAACATCGTCGTAAGTCAGGCCGAGGTAGCCAAAGAGGTCGGGCACTGCGTCACGCGAATCCATGGGGCTCCTCAGGTCAGGTCCTGAGTTTACCTGTGTGTCATCCGACCACAGCACGCACAAGGCGGGTGACCGCAGAGGAGAGGTCTCCTACCCAATGGTCCTGGGCCGCATGGGGGTCCCAACCAGGACCACCTACCAGCACGAGCGGGGGTCGGCGGCTGTCCGGAATGGCCTCGAGGAGATCAAGGTGGCCGGTCTCGTCGGTTTGTGACCACACGAATACAGCAGCAGGTCCAGTGCGCTTGACTGCAGATGTCAAAGAATGAACCGGAAGACGAGAGCCAAGTTGAACTGACACCACGCTTCGCTCAGCGAGCGCCGCGGCAAGTGCCCATAGCGGAAGGTTGTGCGGCTCATCCGGAGCGGCAGCAAGCAGAACAACCCGCTCCGTCCTTTCACCACGAACAAGTTCGTGTGCGTACGTTCCAAAGGCTTGCTTGACCGACTCGGAGACGAGATGCTCCGTCTCGATGGTGCCGCCGGTGTCGTTCCAGCGCTGGCCCAAACCAGTGAGTACAGGTACCAAAATCTCATCCCATGTCCACACTGCGCCGCGCTCGCGCAAGGACTCGGTGATCAAGTCGACGCAGGCTCGACCGTCGAGGCACATTGCGGCACGTGCCAGACCTCGCGCGCTAGGAGTCGCACCTGCTACCGAGATGACGGCTCCGCCACCGGGTCGGGAGGGCACTTCGGGGTGTGCGATCGGCGCCACTACAGCAAGCCCGGCCCCGGAAAGAACTGCCCGAGCCGCGTCAGCGGTAGAGACACCCGCTCGTATCAAAGCTTGCATACGTTCGAGAGCCTGGAGGTCATCTGGGGAGTAGCGCCGATGGGCACCGGCGCTGTGCTCCGAGGGCCCCACGCCATAACGACGATCCCACGTGCGCAAGGTGGCAGGGGATACTCCGAGTCGGCGAGCCACTGCCGCAACCGTGATCGCGGGCGCCTGAGCCGATTCCATGCGTTGATTGTGGGGCAGTTGGGCCATCCTCGCATTCTGAGGGCGCGGCGAGGATGTGGCACAAATCGCACAGAAACCACTTGACTCGGTTTTGACACGGTTCTAAAGTGTTCCTACAACCTGAGGAGGTCGCAATGGCTGATGTGTCCCGGCTACCTGGACCGAACGCCGACATCTGGAATTGGCAGCTCGAAGGCGCCTGCCGCGGCGAGGACCCTGGTTTGTTCTTCCACCCCGAAGGTGAGCGTGGACCGCTGCGCATGGAGCGAGAAGAGGCCGCCAAGGCCATCTGTGCTCGCTGCCCAGTAGTCACCCGATGCGCCACCCATGCGGTGGCTGTTCGCGAGCCCTACGGCGTGTGGGGCGGACTCACCGAGGAAGACCGCGAGGCAATGTACCGCCGCAGCCTCGCACCGGTGAGCGAGCTCATAGCCTGAACGCAGAAAAAGGAAAGAGCCCGGGATTTCCCGGGCCCTTTCCTTTTTAGTCAGTCTTTAGTGGCTGTGCCCGTGGTGCCCATGACCGCCACCGGCAGGCTCAGGCGCGTTTTCCTTCTTCTCCACGACGAGCACCTCCGTGGTCAACAACATTCCCGCAATCGAAGCGGCGTTGGCAAGCGCTGAACGCGTGACCTTCACCGGATCGATGACGCCAGCAGCAAGCAGATCGCCGTATTCCTCCGTGGCTGCGTTGTAGCCGCTACCGATCGGAAGCTCTTCGACCCTGTTGACCACGACGTAGCCCTGCACGCCAGCGTTTTCAGCAATCCAGCGCAATGGCTCAACTGCCGCACGCCGCACGATGAGTGCACCCGTCGCTTCATCGCCAGTCAGGCCCAGGCCCTCGTCGACGACTCTGGCCGCATGCACAAGTGCCGAACCGCCACCGGATACAAAGCCCTCTTCGATAGCCGCGCGCGTCGCAGACACAGCGTCCTCGATGCGGTGCTTCTTCTCCTTGAGCTCAACCTCGGTATGCGCGCCAACCTTGATGACGACAACACCTCCGGCCAGCTTGGCGAGGCGCTCCTGCAACTTCTCACGATCCCAATCGGAATCGGAATTCTCGATCTCGCGACGAATCTGCCCGATGCGATCAGCAACCGCAGTCTGATCACCATGGCCGTCAATGATCGTCGTGTTGTCCTTGGATACGACGATGCGACGAGCCGCGCCGAGAACCTCAAGGCCAACCTGGTCGAGCTTGAGGCCGACATCCGTGGTAACGACAGTTGCGCCAGTCAGAACGGCAATGTCCTCCAGAATCGCCTTACGACGATCGCCGAAAGCGGGAGCCTTCACTGCGCATGACGTGAATGTTCCGCGAATGCGGTTGACGACCAAAGTAGACAACGCCTCGCCGTCCACGTCTTCAGCGATGATCAGCAACGGCTTGCTCGCCTGTACGACCTTCTCCAACAGCGGCAGAATCTCACTGACGCTAGAAATCTTGCCCTGTACGAGCAAGATGCGGCCTTCTTCGAGCACAGACTCCATACGCTCTGCATCGGAGACGAAGTACGGCGAGATGAAGCCCTTGTCGAATTGCATGCCTTCGGTGAATTCAAGTTCGAGGCCGGTAGTGCTCGACTCCTCGACGGAAATAACGCCGTCTTTGCCGACCCGGTCAAACGCGTCTGCGATCAGGGCGCCGATGTCGGAGTCTTGGCAGGAGATGGTCGCAACCTGAGCGATCTCTTCCTTGCTGCCCACCTCGCGAGCCATTTCGTGGAGTCGGGCAGAGATCGCCTTGACTGCAGCGTCCATGCCGCGCTTGAGTTCGATCGGGCCGGCGCCAGCGACGACCTGACGAAGTCCTTCACGCACCATTGCCTGAGCGAGCACCGTGGCGGTGGTGGTGCCGTCGCCTGCGATGTCATTTGTCTTAGTGGCAACCTCTTTGACGAGCTGCGCACCGAGGTTCTCGTAGGGATCCTCAAGTTCGATCTCACGCGCGATGGTCACACCATCGTTGGTGATGGTGGGTGCGCCCCACTTCTTGTCGATGACGACATTGCGTCCCTTTGGACCGAGCGTCACCTTCACGGTGTCGGCTAGGGCGTTAACCCCACGCTCCAGGCCACGGCGGGCGGCTTCGTCAAACTCAAGAATCTTGGCCATGGTGCTCACTTTCACAATTAGGGGTGACCCTGCGCCGGGCGCTCACATGGAACGCCCGGCACACAGTCGTTGGGGTCTTACTTCTCGACGACTGCGAGGATGTCGCGCGCGGAGAGGATGAGGTACTCCTGACCGTCGTACTTAACCTCTGTGCCGCCGTACTTCGAGTAAATAACGACGTCGCCCGCCTTGATGTCGAGCGGAATGCGCTTGGCGCCGCTCTCATCGAAACGACCCGGGCCAACTGCAAGGACCTTGCCCTCCTGGGGCTTCTCCTTGGCAGTGTCCGGGATAACCAGGCCAGAGGCCGTGGTCTGCTCGGCTTCGAGGGTCTGAACGAGGATGCGATCCTCAAGGGGCTTGATGGAGACCGACACGAGCTGTCCTCCACGATCGATGGGTTCTTTCGGTGCGGCGAACCACACCAACTAGCAGTCCCGGGCTGGGAGTGCCAGAACTGAGATTAAAGGGTCGTTAGCACTCCGTCAAACCGAGTGCCAGAAACGACCACCCAAGGACTACGGTTTCCTCATGGAGCCCGCTGATATCGACTGGGTGGCGGGTCCGGGCCGGGACATCCGGCGGGCGGCTCAAACAGACCTACCGGTCCTCGGCCCGCTGGCCACGGTCACCCACCTGCGGGCGGCCTATCCCGAAGTGGCCCCGGCACAGATTTCAGCCGCATGTGCTGTGGCAGAAGCGTGCATCTCCCACGCAGGCAAACTCGGCAACGGCGCCAAGACACTCCTGCTGACGGACACCCTCGCGCAGCAAGTGACGAACCCATTGGTGTCGGCATATCGGACCCAACGCATGATCGCGGCTGGAGTCAAGGCGGTGATTGATGCGACGAGTGGTGCCGGCCTGGACTCACTCGCATTTCACGCCGGTGGACTGGACGTGACAGCGATCGAAATGGATACGGTCGCCTTCGCATGTGCCCGCGCAAACTTGCCCGAATCCGTTGAAGTCCTTCACGGTGACGCGCGCGCGATCGTGGCCGAGCTGCTTTCCACGAGGGAGAGAATTGCATTGTTCGTCGACCCAGCGCGTCGCGATTCCACCGGCCCACGACGCAGCGACGGCAGCCGCGCGTACGCAGAGCGCGACCCGGAACGCTGGTCACCTCCGTGGTCTTGGGTGTGCAATGTGGCTGGGCTCACACCCACTGTGGCCAAGGTGGCTCCGGGCATTCCACTGTCTCTTGTTCCCGTTGGCGCCACAGTCGAGTGGATCAGCATCGGAAGTGAGGTTGTCGAAGCCTGCGTATGGTTTGCCCCGATCAATGACTCAGCCTCACGTCGTGCCACTGTCATCAGTCGCGTGGGCGTGATTGAGTCAATCGATAATTCCTTGGATGCAACGCCTGCAGGAATATCCAGCATCGGCGAACTTCTACTTGAGCCACACGACGCGGTAGAACGAGCTGGCCTCGTCGACCATCTTGCTGCTCACTGCGGTGCGACTCGAATCACGCCGGCAAGCACGTGGCTCACTGGGCCGCCTTCTGAGAGCAGCCTTGTGCGAGCGTGGCGGGTGCAAAAGGTCGTACCCGTGAGCGAACTCCGCGACGCACTTCGCGCATTTGAGCGAGTGAGTTACAAGACGTCCGACATTGATCGCAGTGCCGAAAGCATGGCTCGCGCCATCGGGCATCGAGCGAAGAGTGATGCTCATGGTGAGGCCTGGGTCGTCATGATGCGCGATGCAACTTTCGCGGCCATCGTGCAGCCTGCCTAACGTCAGCCTTTACTTTTCAGACGACCACATCGAGCCCACCGAGGCGATCAGGTGGGACGGATAGATAACCCAAAGTCGCTAGCTGGTCTGCCACGCGCCACTAGCGCGGCACCCATAGACGCCACCATGGCTCCGTTGTCGGTGCATAAGCGTGCGGGAGGGACTCTCAATTGAATCCCAGCCGCATCGCAACGCTCTTGTGCCATCGCCCGCAGCCGCGAATTAGCTGCCACCCCGCCGCCCAAGATGAGGTGCGAAATGTTCTCCGCACGGCATGCCGCCACCGCCTTCATAGTCAGCACATCCACGACCGCTTCTTGAAATGAAGCCGCCACGTCTGCCACAGGTACCGACTCGCCGCTCGCCTCGCGGGCCTTAATCCATCTGGCTACCGCGGTCTTCAGACCGGAGAAGGAGACATCAAAACGATGTTCTTCCTGATCTCTCGCAGCGGTGAGACCACGTGGGAAGTCCACATACGCGGCATCACCTTCGCGAGCCGCCTGATCGATCCATGGTCCACCCGGGAAGGGCAGCCCCAGCACACGTGCAACCTTGTCAAATGCCTCGCCAGCCGCATCGTCGATTGTGGCCCCGAGAGTTACGACATCAGCAGTGATGTCATCTACCCGCAGGATGGACGAGTGCCCGCCGGACACCAGCATGGCAATTGCGGGCTCGGGTAGTTCACCGTGCACGAGTCGATCTACTGCAACATGCGACGACAAGTGGCTCACGCCATATAAGGGCTTCCCGAGGGTCAATGCGAGCGCCTTAGCCGATGCAACACCCACGAGCAACGCGCCCGCCAAGCCGGGAAACGCGGTGACTGCTATCGCATCAACATCGCGAAGAGTGACACCAGCCGTCGCACATGCTCGCTCCAACGTCGGGATTATTGCCTCGAGATGGGCGCGACTGGCGATCTCTGGGACTACTCCTCCGAAACGGACGTGCTCGTCCACACTCGAAGCGACTTCATCCGCGAGCAATGTGCTGCCGCGTACGAGCCCCACACCAGTCTCGTCGCAAGATGTCTCGATACCTAAGACAAGAGGCTCACTCATTGCGCATCCCGCTGCATGAGAACTGCGTCTTGCCCAGCACCGTAGTAGTCACGTCGACGTCCGTTGATCACAAATCCAAAGGATTCATAGAGCGAAATGGCAGCAATATTGTCTGCGCGGACTTCAAGAAGCATGCGCCTACAACCACGCGCGACTGATTCACCTAGCAAAGTCTCAAGAAGTGCACGCCCTGTGCCATGTCTTTGCAGCCAAGGCGCGACGGCAATCGTCTGCACTTCAGCTTCGGGCGGATAGATCGTGATACCGGCATAGCCGACTATTTGTTCTGCCTCTTCTGCGACGACGTAGTGTCGGGTGTCGGGCGCACCTGCCAACTCCGACCAGAACGTGCCGGCACTCCATGCCGTGGTCAAAAAGAGCTGCGGCTCAAGTGCGCTTACCGCATCGATATCCCACCAGCGCATGACCCGCACGTTAGGTCGAGGTCCGGTAGCGGAGACAACACTGACGGGTGGGACAGCATCCGGACGCCTTAGGTACAAGGCCTCAGCAGCGAGGAGCGTTCGGCCTCGGATGAAGTCAGCAGTGCTAGCGCCATCTCCCCCTGCCGGTTGCTCCACGTCAATGGCACCTAGGGGTGCCGGTTCCTCTCCCCTAGCAATCGCCTCAACAGCAATCTGCGCGATCCAATGTGCATCTGGGATCGCCGGCGAACTCGGTGTGCCCACTACTGCACCAAAATTCGAGAGATTCTCCTCGCGTGCAACTTCGGGACCCGCAATGCGAGTCCCACTGGTGTCGTACGAAGCCCAGTAGAACTCATGTCGGCGAGCACCGGTCACAACCGTGATGGACTCTGCTCTAGACGCCTGATGTGCGCGAGCAATCGCATCCAGCGAGCAGATGCCGACTACCGGGATCCCAAGGGCGTAGCCCATGGTCTTTGCTGTCGCAAGGCCCACCCGCAATCCGGTGAAGGGGCCCGGGCCTACCCCACACGCGATATGTGTGAGCTCGGACATCGTGACGTCCGCTTCCGCGAGCACATCACGCACTAGGACTGCGAGCACCTCGGCATGCTGGCTCGCATCAGCCACCCGACGAGACACAAGAACTCTTTCACCATCGTGAACAGCCACAGTCGATGCCGGTGTCGCGGTATCCAGCGCTAGAAGTCTCATCATGGCCAACCGCGCAACGCATCAATCACAGCAGCCCAACGATCAAGTGAGCCAGCGAGAGTCAATTGTCGAACATCGCCATCGACTTCGGGTCTAATGCGAACGTACAACGGCTCCTCAGACAATCTCTCTGCTCGACCCTCACCCCACTCCACCACCGTGACTGAGGTGTCGAGATCTGCATCGAGATCGAGGTCGTCGAATTCGACATGGGAGCCAAGGCGGTAAGCGTCCACATGCACGAGAGACGTGCGAACTCCTTGATGCACATGAGAGATCACGTACGTCGGACTGGTGATGGGATCGGTGACACCCAAACCGAGTGCCAGACCTTTCGTCAGAGTGGTTTTACCGGCTCCGAGAGGACCATCGAGAATGACTACATCGCCCGCCTGGAGAAGGCTGCCCAACGATTCGCCGAAGCGCATCATCGCTGTGGCATCAGCCAGGATGAAAGTCGTCATGCCCCGCGGGCCCGCTCTAATAACGCCAACAGATGCGCATCGACTTCTTCATGTCTCTCGAGCGTCAGCATGTGCCCTGCAGATTGCAGAACCACGAATTCTGCCCCCGGCAGTCTTCGAACAATTTCGTGACTATGTGACTCGGGGATCAACAGATCCGAATCCCCCACCATCACTAGCGTCTCGACTCTTTCCAGTGCTGAGAGAGCCTCGACCTTGTCGTGACGTTCGAGCGCGGGAAGAAAACTAGCGATGACTTCCACGGGCGTCGAATCGATCATTTCTGCCACAAAGGCAGTCAGACCAGGGTTCACTCGAGGGTTCCCAAAAGAAAAAAGTTGCGTCAATATCAGGCCTAAGTCACTACCACTTCGACGACCACTCTCCACCAAGGCAGGACGCTTGGCTAACGCCCCGGCGAACGTCGGAGCCCACCGATGAAGCAACTTGCCGATCGGCGTAGGCAAGCCGAAGGAAATGTCGGAAATGCCTCCCGCGGTCGTCGCGAGGAGAGCAACACCGGTGACGCGTGTGCCGAATAGCTCGGGATATCGCGCGGCGAGCGCCATGATCGTCATCCCACCCATCGAATGCCCAACCAGCACTATGTGACCTGTCGGAGCGAGGTTGTCCATTACACAACGCAGATCCTCGCCAAGTTCGTCGATGGTTGGTGCGGCGCCCGATCGCTGCGATCGACCATGACTGCGTTGATCCCAGAAAACGAGCCGGGCGTGAGGTCGAAGCGCAAGACGCTGAAAGTGCCATGAGTGCAAATTCAACGCGTAGCCATGACAGAAGATCACCGTCACGTCGGAGGGTTGCACAGGTTCATCAACCTCTGCGTGGATGTAGACGTTGTCGTCAGCGATGACACCTGCCTCTTCGCCGGACAGCGTGCCGTATGGCGAAGACAGCAGGTCGAACCTACGACCAACGAGGCGTCGTTCGGTGAATACTCCGACGGCGGCACCAGCCGCAACTGACCCCACTGCACCAAGCCCCAACAAGGCCAGTCGCGCAGCGACCGGAATCTGGCGTCCCATAACGGCTCGTTACGCCTTGTACCGGCGGCGTACACGCGGTCCAATACGCGTGACGATCTCATAAGCGATGGTGTCTGCCCACATCGCCCAATCGGCAGCCGTTGGTTCACCGTCATCTCCAGAGCCGAAAATGACCACCTCATCACCGGAAGCCACGTCGCCATCGGTCACATCAACCACGAACTGATCCATCGCAATGCGCCCTACCACTGCAAATCTTTGCCCAGCGATCTGCACCTCGGCTCCGACGCTCGATCGAGGGATGCCGTCGGCGTAGCCCAGCGGAATCAGTGCCAATGTCGAGGGCCGGTCGGCGCGCCATGTCAGTCCGTACGACACACCGTGCCCTTTCGGGACCTGCTTGAGTTGAGCAACTTGAGTGCGTAAGGACATCACCGGCGTTATGCCGAGGTCGTCCGGCGAGCCGAGATCGTGACCGGGAGAAATACCGTAGGCGCCAATGCCAATACGGACCAGATCAAACCGGGCCTCCGGGCGCATAAGCGCTCCGGCGGTATTTGCGAGGTGCGTGATCGTTGGCTCAAGTCCCATCTCACGCGCAATGCCCAAAGCTTTATTGAATAAAGCAACCTGATCGGCACTTTCTGATCGATGCGGTTCGTCCGAAACTGCGAAATGGGACCAGATTCCTCGCACAGTGAGGACTCCAGCAACTTCAGCATCGCGGGTAGCACGCACAAGAGCGGGCCAGTCCGAGATGGGGCAGCCGCCACGTCCAAGACCAGTATCAACTTTCAAGTGAACGAACGGCTTTCGCCCAGCCCCAGCAATCACTACGTCACCTAGATCATCGATGGACGACACGCTCACATCGACGTCAGCGGCAATACATGCCTGCAGGTGCGGATCATCCGGCGCATAAAGCCATGCGAGCATCGGACCCACATCGCCAGCGGCGCGCAACGCGAGCGCCTCAGTCGGGAAAGCGACGCCGAGCCACTCAATGCCTACTTCACGGGCGGCAGCAGCAATCTCGACGGCCCCGTGGCCATAGGCATCTGCTTTGACAACCGCCATCACAGTTGCAGGTGCCACAGCGGACATGATGTGCGCGAGGTTGGCTTGCAACGCGTCGATGTCGATGACGGCTTCCGCCGGACCGTGAGGTTGGGTCACAGCACCTATTCCATCACTCGGCGCAGTAAAGCGATGGCATCCGGTAGTGCATCGACGACATCCATGGCCGTCACCGGGCGACCATCTGCGGCCGCTAGGGCTCCTGCAGCGCCATGCGCCCCTACCGCAGCCGCAACGATGCGCGCCGCTTCGCCGCTATCAGTGATCTCACCACGGGCCTGCGCTGCCGCCAGCATGGAGCCAGCTAGTCCGGCGAGAATGTCACCCGTACCTGCAGTTCCGAGCTCCGCGCCACCGAAGCTGTCAACAAATGTGGTGCCATCCGGTGCTGCGATAACTGTGCCAGGCCCTTTGAGCACCACGATGGCACCCAATTCGCGCGCTGCTACCTGCGCCGCTCCAAGTCGCCCCAACGAGAGGGCATCGCCAAAACCCAAGGCTCGAAACTCGCCGACATGAGGGGTCAATACTGAGACATCGCCTCGGCGACCACGCTCAATAAGCGCATCGCGCACCTCCGCGTAGCCGGAGATAACTCGCAACGCATCTGCATCGAAGACAATCGGCGCCTCCATCGCGAGCATTTCGCGAACCCGTACGACTGACTCCTCGTCGTTGCCCAAACCTGGGCCAATTACCCAGGCCTCGAATTCACAATCTGCAGGACGCGCATCGCTAGCCGTAACATCCCAGAAGTGCTGGACGACGGCAGCGGCAACCCCATCACTACGATCAACAAGATGCACCTTGCCTACGCCACCTTGCCGAGCACCACCCACACACAACATGGCCGCCCCCCGGTAACGCCCACTACCAGCCATGATGCCGACGATGCCGCGCGAATACTTGTAGTCAGCACCCTGCGGCTCAGGGAGCGCAGACGCAACGTCTAGGCCATCTAGTAATGCGACGCCATAAGCAGGCAGGTAATCGTCAAGGCCAATATCAACTTCAACGACAGCGCCGGCCGCTTCGCGTCCCGGCGAGATAACTAGGCCCTGCTTGAGGCAGCCGAAGGTCACAGTCACATCGGCGTAAATGCATGCATCAGGGTCAGCGATCAGCCCCGTGTCGGAGTCGACTCCACTTGGAACATCGACTGCTACTAGAAGCGATCCAGAGTCACGGGCCGCACGCGCGAGAGCAATTGCTGGGCCGCGTAAGGGCCCACTTCCACCGATGCCCACGATGCCGTCCATTACCAAGGCCGCACGCACGATTGCCGCAAGTGCCTCACTGTCGTCTGGACCGGTGACCATGCGAGCGCGACCGCCCGCCATTCGCAGGGCGACAACTGCTCCATCATGTGAGTGATCCGAGAGGAGCAACGCGGTGACTTGCGCTCCACGACGTGCGAGAACCGCCCCTGCATAGAGCGCATCCGCCCCATTGTTGCCGCTGCCCACCAACAGGACAATTCGTGCTCCGGCGACACCATGTTCGACATCGGTGAGGATGGCGGCGCATGTGCGCGCAAGACCGAAAGATGCGCGCTGCATCAAGGTGCCTTCGGGCAGTTCTTGCATCAGTGCCGATTCAGCTTCTCGCACTGAGGCCACGTCGTAAGCAGCTCTCATGGGCGTGACTCAGCAATCACCTGAGCGATGGCAATCGGACCATCGTGACTCAATGACATGTGCCAGGTGGTGATGCCTCGCTCTTCGGCTGCAGCGGCCACCGTCCCAGTCATTCGTAGGGACGGTTCGCCGCGTTCGCTCTGGCGCACCTCACAGTGATGCCACTCAAGAGCGTTGGGAACTCCGAGCGCCTTTGCTACTGCCTCTTTGGCGGCAAACCGCGCCGCGAGCGACTCGATTGAGCGCTCAAGTCCACCGGGAGTGACCCGCTCTTCTACGGTGAAGAGCCGCTCCAAGAGGCGAGGAGTGCGATTAGCGGCCGCGCGAAAACGATCTATATCGACCACATCAACGCCCACACCGATAATCACGGTCACTCCACAGTGACGGACTTAGCAAGGTTGCGCGGCTGGTCGACGTCGTGACCCTTGGCCGTCGCCATCGCACACGCGAAGACCTGCAATGGCACCGTCGACACCAGCGGCTGCATCAGCGTCGGAACCGCGGGAACGCGAATGATGTGATCTGCGTAGGGCACAACTGTTTCATCGCCTTCTTCGGCGATGACAATGGTGCGAGCTCCACGGGCCCGAACTTCTTGCATGTTGGAGATGATCTTGTCGTGCAATGTTGCCCGACCGCGCGGCGAAGGCACGACAACGACGACGGGGACGCCCTCTTCGATCAACGCGATGGGGCCATGCTTGAGTTCACCAGCAGCAAAGCCCTCAGCATGCATGTACGCGAGTTCTTTGAGCTTGAGTGCGCCTTCGAGCGCCACGGGATAACCCACGTGCCGACCAATGAAAAGCACCGAAGGAGCACTCGCGAGTTCGCGAGCGAGTTCGGTCACGGGCTCGACGGTGTCCAAAACACGGTCAACGGCCTGCGGCATGTCCTGTAGGTCACGCATCACGGAGGCAATCTCATCGCCAAACATATTGCCGCGTACCTGCGCGAGGTAGAGCCCGACGAGATAGGCCGCAATGATCTGAGTGAGGAAAGCTTTAGTTGATGCAACTGCGATCTCGGGTCCGGCATAGGTGTAGAGCACCGCATCGGACTCGCGCGGAATCGTTGAGCCGACTGTGTTGCAGATTGCGAGCGCCTTAGACCCCTGCTCGCGTGCGTAACGAAGGGCCATCAAGGTGTCCATAGTCTCGCCAGACTGTGAGATGGCAATGGTGAGTGTGCGATCGTCAACGATGGGATCGCGGTAACGGAACTCGGACGCGAGTTCGACATCGACCGGGATGCGAGTCCAGTGCTCGATGGCGTATTTCGCCACGAGGCCCGCGTGATATGCCGTGCCACACGCAATCACCACAATCTTGTCGATCTCGCGCAGGTCTGCGTCACTCAGTCGCATCTCGTCGAGCTGTAGACGACCATCGGCCCCAACTCGGCCGCGAAGTGCATCGGCGACTGACTTCGGCTGCTCGTAGATCTCCTTCATCATGAAGGTGTCATGGCCACCTTTTTCGGCCGCCGCTGCATCCCACGTCACGGTGAACGGCTTAGCCTCGACCGCGACACCGTCAAAGTCCGTGATGGTGACGCCTTCACGCGTGATCGAGACGACCTGATCCTGACCAAGCTCTAAGGCCTCGCGGGTGTAAGCCACGAACGCCGACACATCGGAAGCGAGGAAGTTTTCACCCTGACCAAGACCCACGACTAACGGAGAGTTACGCCGCGCAGCAACCACCACATCAGTGTCATCGGCGACAACCGCGACGAGCGTAAAGGCTCCCTCGAGACGCCGACATGTGTGACGCATAGCCTCAGCTAGGTCACCTCCGACCTCGGGCAGCGACCGAGCCAGAATGTGGGCGACGACCTCTGTATCGGTCTCGGACGAGAGGGTTACGCCCACCGCCGTGAGTTCGGCGCGTAGTTCGGCGAAGTTCTCGATGATGCCGTTGTGGATGACAGCAACGCGGCCGTCCTCGCTGACATGCGGGTGCGCATTGGCGTCGGTCGGTCCCCCATGGGTAGCCCAGCGGGTGTGCCCGATCCCGATCGTGGAGGACGCCAGCGGATCCGTGCCCAAGAGACTCTCTAGGTTGGCGAGCTTGCCGGCCTTCTTGCGCACGTCAAGGTGATCACCGCTGACGACCGCGACGCCTGCGGAGTCATAGCCTCGGTACTCGAGCTTGCGCAGCCCCTCCACCACGACCTCAAGGGCCTGCTTTTCGCCTACATAACCCACGATGCCGCACATGAGAGCCAGCCTACGGGGTGGTCAGGGCTACAGGCCGCCGGTCAGGATCGCGGTGTCGGCGGGGTAGTCGATCTTAGGATCAAATGCTCCCGTGGGCCACGGGGTGTAGGGCCCCACGGGATCTGTGCCATGAGGGCGCACGTAGGCCATGGTTACTGCACCCGAATCGCCTGCCTCAATATTCGTCGCGACGCGCCCCGGGAAGGGGATATTTGCCGCAGCGCGATACGTCGTGATCGCGCCGCTGTTGGACACCACCGTCACGAGGTACTTAATCCAGGCACCACGTGGGAACCACGACACGCTCTGCGGGAAGAGTCCTGAAATCTCTAGGGAGCCCCGGAATACCGTCGCAGTGATTCCATCGAGCGTTGCGCAGGAGCCATCAAAAGAGCAGGTTCCGAGAGTCGCATAGCCGGTGGCCTCACCCGCTGACGGAGACCGAGCATGGAGCAAGTTATCGGCCGCCGCGTCGTAGGCCGATGGCATGATCATCGCCTGCACCCTCGATGCACTGAGGTTGACGTTAGCGAGGTTCGGAAGCGCGATGCTGATCTGGCTAGAGAACTGCTGGGCGAACTGCATGGAGACGCCGACCCCGTAACCTATGTCTATCGGCTGTGGTGGATTTGCCGCAGCGACGGCCGCGTAGGCATCTGCGATGGCCTGGTTCCACGCCACAACTCGCTGTCCTTCCTCAGTGTCATCGGCAGCTACCATCTGGTCTCCCACGAGGAGCGTGTAGTCGGGAGTCTCCCGGAAGGCCGGATCGTTCGCAGGTCCACTCCTCGCGTACTCATCAATGGCTTCGTCGAGATAACTCGCCACTATCTCATCGAAACTCACGCGGCCAGGAACAATTGCCTTCACGATCTCCGCTTGAACTGTCTGAGTGGCAAGTTTGCCGAAGTACAGCCACCCCTGATTAATCTTCCCAATCCGGAACTGAGCTGCCCACGCCATCTGTCGGGCGACTTGTACGGGCATGCTGGTGGTCACACGCAATGCGGCTGCGGTTGCCCCAGATTTCGCTGCTGTCAAGAATTGCGCCACACGTCCTGGAGCACTCGCCGCTGCCGTTGCCGGACGCGCGGCGATTGCTGCCGCCCGCGCTGCCTTGAACGCTACGAATCCAGCTTTGAGACCTGCAAACACCGGTCCAGCAACCGTTGAACCAATGGCAAGCGCGGCACAAGTCCACGTCGAGCACGTCATTGCACTAAAGATGTTGTAAACCGGGATCATCGACAACGCCACCGCAGTAACGGTCATCAAGAATGCGGCGACTGCCTCGCTGCGGAAAATAGCCATCCACAAGGAATGCTGAGCATTTCGGAACCAATCCATCGCAGTATTCGCCGCCCACCACCAGGTGGAATGGATGGGAGAAGGTTCCTGCAGAACTCCACCCAGCCATTGTCCCGAAGCCGAGACAATGGCGCTTCCGGTGGTGTTGACCGCGATAGACGTGGCGTTGAGCGGGAGGCTCGATGACGCCGAGGAGATGCCCCAAGGCGTCGTAGTCGTCACAATCAGGGTGTCAGCGCTCGTTAGAGTGAAGCCCAGCGAGGAGGGATCAATTTCCATGGCCATTCGGCCGCCGATAGGCGTGATTTCTGGCTTCAGGAAAGTGGTGCCATTGCCATCACTGCTCAAACATACGCCGGAGTAGAAGCAGATCGCGATGATTTGTGAGACGCCGGAGTGCGTCAACTGCAAAGACACCATGACATTCGCCATAGAGGTCTGAACTTCCGGCGCCATGCCGGTCCAACGAGCCGCGGTCAGCACACGAAGTTTCTGACCCGCCGATTCGCTCGTAAGAGCCACCTCTGCCATCTGCGTCGTCGCCCACGGCGAGACATTAAGCGTGGTGCTCACAAGCCCGTGACCGGAGTCGGCATAGGACATGATGCCTATGTCACGTGTGCCAACAGTCAACCCGCCGATGTCGACCGCGTCAGCTGAATCGACATTGCGCATGGACCACACGATGCAGCGAGTCAGACAGGTGAGTCCGGTGCCCGCAACGGCGCTTCGCCACTGCTCTTGTCCGCCAAAAGGAATGGATGCGGCATTAATCGTCTGTCGCTCCGAGCCGTACATCTCTGTCGCGGAATAGAGCCGATCATTCGACCAGGAGGAATCAGGAGCGACAAATAGGGGCTTTGTGCCTGGCTGAGAAACCGCAAGGGCCATTGGCACATAGGCGTCGTCGTCTACGCCGAATACCGGGTCAATGGTGGCGCGAACAAAAGCCGTCTCTCCCACTCGAGGATCACGGACCCCCCAGTTAGACCACGAAAGGACTCGTTCAGATCCCTCGCGATGTAGCGAGTTGTTAATGGGTGCGTACGTGCCACCGGTGATATTCGCTGAGGCGATGTCCATGCGAATCACGGGAGCGCCGGCACCATGCACCCCTGCCTCATGTGCAGTACGTGCGGTGGTCACCGCTGTCGACCTCGCCGGTGCGTAGTCAGCAGTCACGCCCGTCTCATAGGCGCCCACGAACACTTGGCTCGTCACCGTAACCGCAAAACCACCAGCCTCAGACGCGACACTTACGGAACTCTTCGGCGTCAACATGTTGATTGTCAGACCTGCTGCAGCCAGACTCTGCTCGGTAATCGCGGATCGATTGACGTTGTTGATCACCAAGGTATCTGTGGTCGCCCCAGTCGCAAGATCGACCGTGACGTCATGTCGGGTGGGAGTGCAGTAAGTGTTGACGCCAGTACTTCCGACGCCGGTCCTGCCGCAGAAGACGGGGCGTACTGCGTGGAATGTCACTGTCCCCGTACGGAGATTCGCGGCCATGGAACTCGGGAAAAGAACTTTGGTAGAAACCGGCACGAGATGATCACGGAGAACCGAGTCGTGGAGCAGCTGCCTAGGCGACACCGGTACCGGTGTCTGATTGACCTGACCGCTCGCGGCAGCTGTCACGGTCACCGCACCACTATCCCCGGCCGATGTGCGAGTGATTGCCGTGAAGAGAATCGCGGTGTCGTTGGGCAGTCCAGAGATCGCGCATGAGGTTGACGTGGTGATGCACTGCCCAAAGGAGAGCCCGACGTAGGAGGCGGTCACCTGATAACCAATGATCGTGGTGTCACCGACAGTGGGTGGGGCAACCCATTCGAGATTTACTGTGCCCGAACCGCCCGATACCGCTGTAAGACTAATCGGCGGGCCGGCGCCGATAACCACGTCAGAAATCGTCGACGTCCAACGAACACGTCCCGTGGCTACCGTCTGGGTGAATACACGTCCCGTCGCGGCGGAGGTGTAGGTCGCCCTCAGAGTTTCACCAACACCTGCATCGCGAACATCGTTCGGGAAGCGGCCCGTCGCCCGACAGTCGGTCGAACAGACAATTGATGGATTGACAATTTCCGCATCAGGACCGGGTGTCTGTCCGGTAGCAAACGCGACGGTACCGAGAGAACCGGGTCCCCCTACCGTGAGCGTCGCTGTAGCGGCCTCGCCAGGACGCGTGCCAGCTGAATCCACGGTAAGAATCATTGACACCGCACTTGGCTCAACGGACACAGTGATCGGGGCCGTTGTCCGCTGGAAGCCCGAACGGCCACCACCTGCGACCACAATAAGGTTTTGGTTCCCAGCCAAAGTGGGTGTCATGTGTAGAACAGCGTTGCCTGAAGCATCCGTGAGCACAACAGCCGTGGACACCATCGTTCCGAAAGAGTCCTCGACATGCACCGGGACTCCTACGGCGAGAGGCGCCAGACTGGTGACTGCGAGATTAGCGTTGATCACCACATCACCACCGACATACGGAACTGGCGACGATGCCACCGTCGCGGTGACAACGGGTGTGGGTGTTTGCGCAAGGGTGACCGGGAACATGCCACTCGTTGCACTGCACTCGCTGCCTTCCGCAACTTGCACCGTAAGGTCCTGAGTGCCGCTGGCCGTGGCAGCGAGCGCGAACCTTCCTCCGTTGGCCAAGGTGCCCGAGCCGAGTACTTTGCCCGCTGAGTCAGTCACGGTCGCAATGCTCCGAAGACACGGGAGCGTTGCAGTGCGGCCGGTGGAATCGGCTCCCACAAAGTTAGCCGCCACTGTAGCTACGCCAGGAACGCCGGCTCCGGCTGGGTACGAGAATGTTGCCGTGAGGTTCTGGGCTGGTCGGCTGCTTGCCTCCAACCAACCGCTCAGAAAGTTGAATCCCACATCGACGGTAGAGTTGTCTGGGCTCCCATCGAAGCCGACGCGAAGTGACGAACTCCCGGTCGAAATAGGCACGAGGAAAGTCGCCTCACGATTCACCAGCCAACCTTCGTAGACCTTCCCGTCGAGCATCAGCCTGACCGCACCTTGCGGGGCACGACTCAGACCCCAACCATACTTCTCTTCCACTCGGACCGTGATTCGGTGATAACCGGTGTCGGTGAGAACGGCTCCCACAATCGGGGTAGATCCATCAAGCACCGCCGTAATGATTGGACGCGCCGGAAGCAGATTGGGCTTGACCTCAAACTCTACTGAGCGCGTTGCGCTTCGGCCGTTCTCGTCGCTAGCTGCGATGACAGCGGTCCACTTACCTTGTGCCAACGTAACGGCCGAGGTGAACACATTGTTGTTTCGAGCAGCCCACGTGCGGGAGGGATTAGTAGAGATCCATTCAAAGCCACCTTGGGCACCCGATGTTCCGTTCCAGCCTTGGTAATAGGTGATGCTTCCATCTTGCGCATAGGACAGATTGGAGGTGTCGGCTGATCCGGCCTTTATGCCATATCCACCCGAAATTGTGCCGACCAATCGAGCAGAAGGGATTACTTGCCCGTTAGAAGGGTTAGAGAGCTCAATAGTGGGTGGACTCGTATCAATGGTGAATTCCCGTGGAGTGGAGTAGCCCACGAGGCCCCCGTTGTTGGCCTGCGACACCCGAATCACCCAGCGGCCTTCGGGAACGTAGATCTCCTTAGTCCAGCGACCATCCGCTGCCCAGGCATTCACCGTGACGGTCGAGTAAGGGGACTCCACGATTGTGGGCCATGCGGCGATGTCACTACGCCGATAGAGACTAAGGGTTAGGTCACGCAGATCTCCCGTGCGCGTGGACCTTAATCCAGCTACTTGGACACTCGTGAACGAATAGGTATCCCACCTGCCGGAGCTCTCCATGTCGATGTACGCAGAGGGATAAGGGACCTCTCCATTAAGCGTGAAGGTTGCCGATCCTGAGACGCGCTGGATTCCCGTGCCATCTTGGGTGGTGCACACTCCCGAGTTGCTGATTGCGATGCACTTTGTGTACGCCACCGCCAACCGAGTCGCGGCAGTAAACGTGTAAGACCCGTTGGGATAGGCGCCGACTAACGTGCAGGTCCAGTTGCTCCCAGAAACGACTGGCGTGCAGGTCTTGACGGCCGATGCGGCGAGCTGGCTCGGGAAGCTAGTGATGGTGACATCCGTGCCCAATATGCTCAATGGCACTATCTCGGAGACGGGCAAGGTACCGGTGACCGTGATCGTCTGGGTACTTGACGGATTGCTAGATCCAGGATCACGTTCACCAGTCACCGTCGCAAGTGTGACCACCGGCGCGGGAAGAGTGACTGCGAAGGTTGAGGTCGCACTCCCGGCGCCTTG
>JBIHZU010000214.1:0-3296 GCA_044240285.1 Candidatus Nanopelagicales bacterium
ACTGCAGCGAAGGGAACCACATGACCCCCGAGGAGCAAGACGCCGAGAAGAAGGCCTGCGCAGAAGCGGCCGCGCTGCTTGTCGAAGACGGCATGCTCCTGGGCCTCGGGACCGGTTCCACCGTGGCCTTCCTCCTTCCTGCGATTGCGCGCCGTGGTCTGCGCCTCACGTGTGTCGCGACTTCACCGCGCACTGCTGAGGCAGCGATCGCTCTCGGCCTCACGGTCGTCGAATTCGACACTCTCACGCGCCTGGACATGGCGATTGACGGAGCCGATCAGGTCGCGCCCGATAACTGGCTGATCAAGGGCGGTGGTGCTGCTCACACGCGTGAGAAAATTGTTGAGGCTGCTGCTGATCGGTTTGTGGTCATCGCCGACTCCAGCAAAGTTGTCACTCGCCTCGTCGCGCCGGTGCCTGTTGAGCTCGTCGCCTTCGGCCTCGAAGCCACGTTGGCGCGCCTGAGTGACGTGCGCTTGCGCGATGTCCCCATAAGTCCTGACGGCGGGATCATTGGTGACTCATTCGCAGACATCGAGGATCCGTACGTCACCGCGGCCCGCCTCAGCGATGACCCCGGCGTCGTGTCACACGGACTCTTCCCGCCGAGCATGGTCTCCACGGTCATCATCGCCCGTGGTCAGGATATTGAAACGCGCTAGTTGCTGGGGTTAAGCACGTCGCTCAGGATCGACTTGATCATCTCGCTTCCCTGCGGGCTGTCGGGCGTCACACCCCAAGACTTCAACTCTCGAGACACTGCCTCGCGAGCGCGGGCAAGTTGCTCTGTAACGACTCGCTTCTCGGCCCACTCAAGTTCGCGCTGACGCAAAGCATGGTCCATGCGCTCCATCTGCGGCGCGGTGACGGGTAGATCGAAGATCTCGGAAACAAAGGGCGGGATGTCTTCGCGGTAGTCGTGTCCCCGACGACCGAAGTCACCAGGAATGACTTCCATGGCATTGGTGAGATCGACTCCAGTGAGTACAAATGTCGTCGCCGGCCGCCATTTCGTCGACTTCGGTACACCGGGTGGACGATTTTCAACTGGGCCGAGCCACCACGGCTGGCGCACGAGCAGTGACGGACCAAACTTCGGGATCGGATCGTCATAGTGGCTCAGCAACACATGCCGCACCGACGCACGCTGCTCTGGCGTCAGGTCGAGATACTCACCAAAGTTATCTACCTCGATGATTTCATTCTTTGGGTCGATGCGTTCGGGATTGACATGCCACGATGCAGCAAACTTCGTGCCCGCGGGGGTCCCAAGGAATAGCGATGAGTGCACGAAGTCTCGGTCGAATGCCTCAACGTTTCGGTGAGCAAAAATATCTTGCATCGTCTGCGCGCCAAGACTCTCACCGAAGAGGATGAATCTTGGCCGCTTTGCTGCGTCCATGCCTCTCAAGTATCCAGTAATCGCATGCATGAGCGCGCGATTCTGGTCCACACCAAGCTTTGCACGATCCAGCGAAAGGAATGACGGCAATAAGGAGTACTGCATTGTCACGATGCAGCTATCGCCGCGTGTGAGGTACTCCACTGCTTCAGCCATCACGTAGTTTATGTAGCCCGATCCTGTGGGCGATGCAAAGACAAGCACCTTGCGATCAAAAGCTCCCACACGTATGAGTTCGTCCATGACGGCATCGACGCGATCCTCAAGCTGATCCGACTGGGCTAGCCCAACGAATACTCGGGCGGGTTCCTTCAGCGCCGGTTCACCCATGACGGATTCGATCTCGGCCGGGGTCAATGCCATGTTGACGAAACGCCGGCCTTCTCGCGAGAGCGACTCGAAGGTCACTTCGCTCCCAGGACCGCCACTCACTGACGTGGATGTGGGCGGCACTTCGTATGCGGGCTCGATAGCCACACCGCCCTGCTCAATCTTGCGGAGCATGTATTCGTAGCCCGCTGCCAAAGCACCGCCTAGCATCGCGAGAGCTACGAGGTGACCGATCGGCGAGGCGATGGGCTCGTACCGTGGGGCAACCTTGCCGATGCTGCGCGACACCCCGCGGGCAATCACACGCTCGCCCGACTGAAGTCCGATGACACCCACTCCAATAGCAACGCCTAGTCCAGCTGACTTTCCGGTCGACACCTGAGCGATGGTTTTGTCACCGTTCGCTGCAGCCGAATGGTGCACTTGACGGATCTTCAGAGCCGAGACCGCGATGCCCGCAGGAAGCGCGATCGGAAGCCGATTGAGCCACTTTAATTTCGGCGAAATATGCGAGACTCCGTCCAGAACACCAAGCGTTGCCGCAAGCCCTGTGGTCATGACGGCGGCGCGACCGGTGCGGTCTAGTGCCGTGCGAGCCAGACCGCGACGAAGACTCTCATCGGGTCGCGGCGGCAGAAGTCGAGCAGCACTTATGCACGCACCCGCAGCCACGGCGTTCACCCCGAGATTGACCACGGTGCGGAAGACCACCGATCCGCTGTCTGTGCGGTCGCGTGTGATCAGCCGACCTAATGATTCGATCGAACTCTGCGACACCGTCACCGCACCCAGAGTCGCCGCTGACACGACGCCAGTAGCTAGAGCCTGATGAATTGTGCGACGCGGCTGAAGGCCAGGCTCAAAAGTTGGACCCACCACAGCCGCGGCCGCGAAGAGCGCCGTGCGCTCGGGCAGCGATCGGTCACGGCCGAGCGAGCCGATGAGTTGCGACACAACTGCGGCAAAAGACATTCCAACATCCTCTCAGGCTCAGCCAATCGGCGATAACGTCACCTCACGAGGTAACAGGAGGACCCTATGGCAATGTCGATGGCATCCGGCACTGAGCGCTACCGCACCGGGCGAGTGGTGGGGCTAGCGAGTTCTGCAGCCCTAGGGGGATTCCTCTTTGGGTATGACTCAGCAGTCATCAATGGGGCATCCAGTGCCATCAAGTCCACCTTCGGGCTCGGCGACTTTGCCATTGGTTTCGTCGTGTCTATCGCCCTCATCGGCTCGGCAATCGGCGCCTGGTTCGCGGGCGGGCTGGCCGAGCGGTATGGCCGCCGCCCGGTCATGGTCATCGCGGCGGTGTTGTTCTTCGCTGCGTCCATTGGACAGGCGTTCCCGGTTGGCATCGTCGACCTGTGTGTCTGGCGCTTCATCGGTGGTGCAGGCATCGGCGTAGCCAGCGTGATGGCTCCGATGTACATCGCTGAGATCGCACCCGCCGCACTACGCGGCCGCATGGCATCGCTCCAACAGTTAGCCATCGTCATCGGTATCTTCGCCACCGGACTCGTCAACGAACTCATCCTCACAGCCGCCGGGGGCGTGTCCACCA
>JBIHZU010000215.1:0-3274 GCA_044240285.1 Candidatus Nanopelagicales bacterium
GAGGGCCTGATGAAGGTCTATGTCGGCGACGGAATCTCATCAGATTTCTATCGTGAGATCGCTCATTACGTGGATAGCGAGACGAGTTCTCTCGTTCTTGAAGTGTGCGATGCCCGCAATGGGGACTTCGTTGTCGAACGTATTCGTTCAGCGATTGAGCAGGATCCGCGCGTTGCTGGACGGTTGGCCCTGTGGGGTCGGCGCTTAGTGGGCGAGGCCTTGACTCAAGCGCAGCGAGTGGCTGCAGATCGCGACGGTATCTCTACGTTGCTTGTGGGTGGAGCCGATCGTCCGGGAGCTGATCTGGCGGAACTAGGACGGATGTTTGCGCGATTGACGGACGATCACACCAAGCGGATGCAGGCGCTTGGGCTGGCGGCCTGAAGCGCCGCGCTTGACGTTGTTAGTTGCTGAAGCCCACTCGGCGTGAGGTGACGTTGCCAATCTCGACGTAAGCGATGCGATCGCCGGGCACCAAGACCCGTCGGCCCTTGTCGTCGTCAAGGGTGAGCAACCCGCCACTGGCAAGTGCTGCCTGAACAGCAGCGGCAACGTCTTCGGGTGACTGTGCACTCTCCAGTGTGATCTCGCGACTGGTGTGCTGAATTCCGATCTTGACCTCCATGGGCATCACGGTAGCCGAGGAAGCCCCATCATGCTGACGGAGGGTGGGACAGTGGGAAACTACGGATGCCTCGCCACGCGAGACTGCCCACGAGATCGGCGGCCTCCTCGAGGCTGATGCTGGTATCCGGGCTCTCGACGCAGTCCCGCAGCCAGCGACGCGCGGCCGCCTCAGCCAAACCAAGAAGACCTGAGGCCAGGAGTTCGGCTTGTGTATTGGAGAGGCCGGTGTCTTCCACGATGACAGCGGAGACCAACTGCGAGCACGCCTGATCGACCTGCCGCACTTTGTCGGCCACTGCTGGTTCGCGCGTGAGGTCGCTTTCAAACACGAGCCGAGAGGCTCCCGCGGGTTCGGCGACAAACGCGAAATAGGCCTTCATCGTCGCGTGGACGCGCTTTTTGTTGTCGTGAGTTGACTCCCGCGCGTGGTGTACGGAATTGATGAGCGTCTCGATGCCCTCTTCAAGCAAGGCGAGGTAGAGATCCAACTTGCTCGGGAAGTGTTGGTAGAGGACTGGCTTGCTCACCGAGGCACGATCTGCGATGTCGTCCATTGCTGCCGCGTGGTAGCCACACTCGACGAAGACTTCGCGAGCTGCAGCCATGAGTTGGGTGCGGCGTTCCTCGCGAGGGAGGCGCATGCCACGAGCCGATTCGGGCCGCGATGTAGCGCTGGGCTCTGCGGTCATGGCTCGATCGTATCTGGGGCAGCTGGGTGTGGCTGCCCCGTATGCGATTCTGAGATGTGCCATGAGGTCGCGACTGTGGTCTCATTGGGCTATGGGGACCGTGGTCAATGCGCCAGAGCCAACGTTGGTGTGGCTTTCCCAGCGGGCTTTATCGGTACGGCATCGGCCCGGCGCACCAGGCGCCGAACCAGCGGTGATGATCCATGGGCTTGGGGGATCCAGCCTGAATTGGACCGATCTGATGGCGGGCCTCTCTGATCGACTGGATTCTTCAGCTGTCGATCTGGCTGGATTCGGAGAGTCTCCGCCGCCGCGTGATGGCGACTTCTCTCCGCTAGGCCAAGCGCGTGGAGTTGCAGAACTTATCCAGGAGAAACACTTCGGACCCGTGCATCTGTTCGGCAATTCGCTCGGCGGTGCGGTTGCTCTGCAATTGGCGGCGCGATATCCCGAACTCATTCGCAGTCTCACCTTGATCTCGCCGGCACTGCCGCGGCTGTTGCCTACGCGCGAGACGATGCACATGCCGATCATCGCGCTCCCAGGTGTGGGTGATCGATTGCTGAAGCGCTACGGTCGCGTCGATGCCGAGCGGCGTGTGCAGTCGACATATGAGCTGACCTGCGAGGACAGCTCCCGTGTCCATCCACAACGAATGGTCGATGCGTTGGCCGAGGTGCGCAAGCGCGATTCGCTGTCGTACGTTTCAGATGTCTACAGGCAATCGCTGCGAGGATTGATTGCAACGTACCTCGAACGCGGGCCAGAGCGCCCCTGGAGATTGGCCGAATCCATTACCGTACCGACACTTCTGATCTATGGTCGCGTCGATCGAGTCGTCAACTCTGTCGCTGCGCATCGCGCAACTAGGCACTTTCCCAACGCGCATGTCGTCACGATCCCCGACTCAGGTCACGTAGCTCAGATCGAGCACCCGGAATTAGTCGAACGCGCCTGGCGTCATTTCATCGGTCGCTAGCTGAGCTGTAGGTCTCGGCGGAGTTTGGCTACGTGACCGGTGGCCTTCACGCCGTAAAACGCGTGATCGATCTTGCCCTTCGCGTCGATTATGAACGTCGAGCGAATCACGCCCACAACCGTCTTGCCGTAGAGCTGCTTCTCGCCGTAGGCGCCGTACTTCGTCAGGACGGATCTGTCGGGATCTGAGAGCAGCGGGAAGGTGAGCGCCTCGACCTCGCGGAACTTGGCGAGTTGGTCGACGCTGTCTGGTGAGAGGCCGAGTACGGCGTAGCCATATGAGGTGAGGCTCGCCAGTGAGTCACGGAAGTCGCACGCCTGTTTTGTGCACCCGGGTGTCAATGCGGCCGGATAGGCATACAGGATCACTCGCCTGCCCGCGAAGCTGCTGAGGGACACCTTGGCGCCGTGGTCATCAATGAGAGTGAAGGCGGGGGCGCGATCGCCCGAAGAAAGACGCGACATACGGGTCAGGTTAGCGCGCTCGCCAACGGACCCCCGCGATCGGGAATTCGGGCCAGCGTGGGACGGTTGTCCCCGTTAGGACCACCTAAAAGGAGTACGTCGTGACCGTCCAGTTGCCCCCGCTCGTTGAGCCAGCCGCAGACCTCTCGATTGAGGAAGTGCGCCGGTATAGCCGCCACCTGATCATCCCTGATGTGGGCATGTCGGGCCAGAAGCGGTTGAAGAACGCGCGCGTGCTCTGCGTCGGCGCGGGCGGTCTCGGCAGCCCGGCACTCATGTACCTTGCGGCCGCAGGTGTCGGCACACTCGGCATTGTCGAGTTCGACGTGGTGGACGAGTCCAACTTGCAACGGCAGATCATTCACGGTGCGAGTGACGTCGGTCGGTTTAAGGCGGAGAGCGCGCGCGACACGATCAAAGAAATCAACCCACTGATCGAGGTCGTGCTGCACGAGGTGCGACTTGACTCCAGCAACGTCATGGAGTTGTTTGCGGCTTACGACCTCATCGTCGAT
>JBIHZU010000026.1:0-11461 GCA_044240285.1 Candidatus Nanopelagicales bacterium
GCAAGACGGTCGTGGGTGCTGCAGCCATGGCTCTCGCGAAAGCAACCACACTCATCTTGGTCACCAACACGGTTGCCGCCCGTCAATGGCGAGCCGAACTACTGCGACGCACTTCTCTCACTGAGGATGAAATCGGCGAATACTCAGGTTCCCGCAAGGAGATACGTCCGGTCACCATTGCGACCTACCAGGTGATGACCACCAAACGCAAAGGTATGTATGCCCACCTAGACCTATTTGATGAGCACGACTGGGGCTTGATCATTTATGACGAGGTACACCTGCTGCCCGCCCCAATCTTCAGATTTACCGCAGACATTCAGTCGCGTCGACGGCTAGGGCTCACCGCGACATTGGTGCGCGAAGATGGCCGTGAAGCTGACGTCTTTAGCCTCATCGGCCCAAAGCGCTACGACGCTCCTTGGCGGGACATCGAGGCACAAGGCTGGATTGCGCCAGCCGATTGTGTCGAGGTGCGCGTCACGCTGCCCGAGCGTGAGCGCCTGGTCTACGCCACCGCCGAGCCCGACGAGCGCTATCGACTAGCAGCAACCACGCGTTCAAAGCTTGAGATCGTTAAGAGCCTCTTGGCCGAACATCCTGAGGAACACATCCTCGTCATCGGGCAATATCTCGATCAACTTGCGGAGATCTCTGGGGCAATCGATGCCCCAGTCATCACCGGCGAAACGCCGATCAAGGAACGTGAGCGGCTTTTTGAGTCATTTCGCACTGGCGAGACGCGCGTACTTGTAGTGAGCAAGGTTGCTAACTTTTCGATTGACCTGCCCGAAGCAGGCATAGCAATTCAGGTGAGCGGGACATTCGGCTCACGCCAGGAGGAGGCCCAACGGCTTGGTCGCGTGCTACGCCCCAAGGGTGATGGACGCACCGCTCGCTTCTACTCGATCGTGTCGCGCGACACCCTTGATGCTGACTTTGCGGCACACCGGCAGCGTTTCCTCGCAGAACAGGGATACGCATACCGCATCGTTGATGCGGACGATCTCAAGAGGGCCTGAGGCGCACCTTTCCATCAAGTGTGAAAGTGATCGAACTGGCGCCGCTCATGCCCGGCAGCGGGATCTCTACGTCGTCCATTGTGATGCTGCCGCTGATGTGCAGTTCATCCATGCTGGGCGAAGGCGTGACGATCACGTTCGTCGGAATTTCGAGCGTGCCGGCCTGGGCCGTACCCGCTAGTTCCCACGGCCCCGTGTCTCCTACGGCCTTAGCCTCGAAGGAGAGCACGTCTCCCCCATTCTTCGCAATCAGGTCACGAGCGGGCCCCACACCGAATTTGGCGGCAAAATTTCCCGCTTCGAGCTTCAGCATCGAAAGCTCAAGAAAGAAGTCAACTCCGGTCGCGATTGTCAGCGTTCCTGCGGTGATGGGAGCCTTCACTACTACCGTGATCGGGAGCGATGTAGTCAGTTGAAGCATGGGTTTGTCGTCGGTCACGAAGTGCCAAGTGCCAGTCATGCGCCTCACCATTTCACATCAAGCCAGCGCCGTGCGGGAAGCACGGCCGAGACTCAGCCGCCTGGTTGCATCGCGAGTTCCATATTGGGCTCACCGCGTGAGTTGACTCCACCACTCGGAGTGCACTTGCCGCTCACGGAATTACCCCTGTTCCACACCTGACGCACACAATTGCGCATAGCCAATTGCCCCCAGTAGTTCGGATGTAGCGATTCGGCCAGGAATGCGCCGCCTACATTGACGATATTGACCTCCCGCATCCACTCGCTGCGATCGGCGGCGCCCGGAGATGTCCACGACCGAACACCGACAAGTTCGCCCCACCAGTTCCGTGCGTTGACTCGCTCGACGGCTAAGTTGCACAGTTCGTGTCCGCGCAGTGCTTCGGAGTTGTCTAGCAGCACCGATTGAAAAAGTTCATCCTGAGCAATGGCTCCAGCCTGCACCACATGCAATGCCCGTTGGATGATCGCGTTGACCTCGGGCAACACAGTCTGATTGGTTAACTCGACATCGGTATTCCAGAAGCCACAACCGCCAATTAACTGCCGATTGAGGCCCTGCCCGTAGCGAAATCCCCCAGCCGAAGGAAGGATCCTGGGATACATCTGGACCGCCAAAGTCCACGAATCATCAGACTTACCTGCTGCGGCCATGGCCGTGCGGATATTGCGAATCGCACCGACGATGTCGGTCTGCACGCGCGCACGCGCCTTAGCCCCTAGCCATTCCTGGACCTTGACGTTGTCCTGACAGGCACCCGTGACACGCAACATGAATTGGGTTAAACACTTAGTAACGATTCCTTCGAAATTCAAATCATTGAAGCCGATTCCCAACACGACCATTCGTACGTCGTGGGTTGCGGCAAAGTCCTGCAGCAGCCGAGCCTGCCCGTGGCGAGCACCTTGCTTGAAGAAGTCAATGCCGGGCTTCCAATTGCCGTGTCGATCCACATAAGAAGAAGTCTTAGATCCACTACACGCAAGGTTGAGGGAGCGCGCGACACCGATGTGAATCTGCGCAGATTGAGACCGATGACAGGCTTCGATCTGCTCACCGAACTCCATGTCGTGATATGCATCCGCGCCCAGTGCATCAATGTCGGTGGTGGTCAAGGACTGATTGCCGGCCCAGCGTCCCGCCTCACCTGAGACATAGGAATCACCCAAGGACACAACCCAAGGCGTCGACTGTGTAGCTGCGTTGACCACCGCGAGAGATGCGGCCGGCGCGCTCCCCATCGACGTACCAGCGGCCAAGACGGCGAAGGCGGCGGCTGATGCCCAGCTGTAGGTGCGTAGGCGCCCCATAACCACCTCCTCCGAATGTCCGTGGCGGGGACCCTACCAGCGCAAAACACGCTAACCCCGAATAGCGTGAGGGGCGCCTCCCTTTCAGGAAGCGCCCCTCACGGGCAAAACTTGGTGGACTAGAAGTCCATGCCGCCCATGTCGCCGCCACCGGGCATTGCCGGGGCTGACTTCTCGGGCTTGTCTGCGACAACGGCCTCCGTGGTGAGGAAGAGACCGGCGATCGAGGCTGCGTTTTGCAGCGCCGAGCGCGTGACCTTGGCCGGATCGATGATGCCTGCCTTGATCATGTCGACGTACTGCCCTGTCGCTGCGTCGAGACCCATGCCCGGAGCAAGCTCGCGAACCTTCTCGGCCACGACTCCGCCTTCGAGTCCGGCGTTCTCCGCAATCTGCTTCAGCGGCGCACTGACAGCCTGGCGCACGATTGCCGCACCAGTTGCCTGCTCGTCGGTGAGACCGAGTGCTTCGATCTTCGGTCCGGCAGCTGCCATCGCCTGGATCAGAGCCACGCCACCGCCGGGCACGATGCCTTCCTCGACGGCTGCCTTCGCGTTGCGAACGGCGTCTTCGATGCGGTGCTTGCGCTCCTTGAGCTCAACCTCAGTCGCTGCGCCAACCTTGATGACTGCAACACCGCCGGCCAGTTTGGCCAAGCGCTCCTGCAGCTTCTCGCGGTCGTAGTCGGAATCAGTCTTGTCGATCTCGGCACGGATCTGGTTGACACGGCCATCGAGCTGCTCGGAATCGCCAGCACCCTCGACGATCGTGGTCTCGTCCTTGGTCACGACTACCTTGCGTGCACGACCGAGCAGGTCGAGCGTTGCGGTGTCGAGCTTGAGGCCGATCTCCTCGGAGATGACCTGACCACCGGTGAGGATCGCGATGTCCTGGAGCATCGCCTTGCGGCGATCACCGAAGCCGGGAGCCTTAACAGCAACCGAGCGGAAGGTCCCACGGATCTTGTTGACGACGAGCGTCGCAAGAGCCTCACCTTCGACATCCTCCGAGAGGATCAGCAGCGGCTTGCCGCTCTGCATGACCTTCTCGAGGATCGGAAGAATGTCCTTGACCGCGGAGATCTTGGAGTTGGCGATGAGGATGTACGGATCCTCAAGCACGGCCTCCATGCGCTCGGAGTCGGTCACGAAGTACGGAGATGTATAGCCCTTGTCGAAGCGCATACCTTCTGTGAGCTCAAGCTCAAGACCGAAGGTGTTGCTCTCTTCAACAGTGATGACGCCTTCCTTGCCGACCTTGTCCATTGCCTTAGCAATGAGGTCGCCGACCTCCTGGTCGCCGCCGGCCGAGATGGCTGCGGTGGATGCGATCTGCTCTGCGGTCTCGACGTCCTTGGCCATGTCAAGCAGCTGCTGACAGACGACTTCGACCGCACGGTCGATGCCCTTCTTCAGAGCCATCGGGTTGGCGCCAGCCGCGACGTTGCGTAGGCCTTCCTTGACGAGAGCCTGCGCGAGAACCGTGGCAGTCGTGGTGCCATCACCAGCGACGTCGTCAGTCTTCTTCGCGACCTCCTTGACCAGTTCGGCACCAATGCGCTCGTAGGGGTCCTCGAGGTCGATCTCCTTGGCGATGGACACACCATCGTTGGTGATCGTGGGGGCTCCCCACTTCTTCTCAAGGACAACGTTGCGGCCTTTGGGGCCGAGGGTCACCTTGACTGCGTCAGCGAGGACATTCATGCCCCGCTCGAGGGCGCGACGCGCCTCTTCGTCAAACGCGATAATTTTTGCCATGCTCAGGATCCTCCGAGGGATGAAAGTAGGCCGGTTATCACTCCCGGCTCTAGAGTGCTAACCATATTTTTAGCACTCTAGGCCTGCGAGTGCAAACCGAGGGCACCCCTGAGCGGGGGTCGAGGTCCTAGCGGACGTCGAGGTCGATACCGAGACGGCGGGCCGAGCGGGCCCGCTGCCGAGAGGCCCGCAGACGGCGTAGCCGCTTGACCAGCATCGGGTCGAATTCGAGGGCCTCTGGGGAATCGATCAGGCCGTTAAGAATCTGGTAGTAGCGGGTGGCACTCATGTCGAACAGGTCACGCACAGCCTGTTCTTTGGCTCCGGCGTACTTCCACCACTGACGCTCAAACTCCAGGATCTGGCGGTCACGCTCGGACAGCCCGGGGGCTTGCTGGGCAGCGTCGGAGGAGCGCAACGAATCCATACCCGCATCGTACGCGGTTAATCCCACAGGTGTCATTCACCCTCCCTCTCGAGTCGCCGATTCAGTTCTTGAATTTGTGCTGTCAGAGTTGCAATCGCCTGCTGCAAGTCATCGGAAGTTGCAGGTGGGATTTGTGGTGCTTGTGGTGCTTGCGCTGCCGACTCATTTGAATTCTTGATGAAGCGCGACGCCACCGCTGCTGTCAACGCGCCGACAGCTGCGGCGCCACTAAACATGATGACCCCAGCCATCACGCGGCCGAGGACCGTGACTGGCGTGAAATCGCCATACCCCACAGTTGTCACCGTCTCGAGACTCCACCAGACCGCGTCACCATAAGAACGGATTGAGCCAGTTCCATCAATCTCTGCGGCCAGAACCAACGCGGCCCCGATTGTGATCACGAACAGCACGCCGTAGAGCGCGTAGAGAAACACCATCTTCGTGATCGCATTGCGATCACGCCGGATGCGGCGAATCGCGCTGATCACCACGAAAATTCGAAGTACCGGGACCACGATGCAGACGATGAGGAACCAGTTACGGCGAAGGAAATGGCGTTTATCGGGATCGAGAAGGAAGCGGATCAGGACATCGATGAGAAAGACAGCCGTGACGTACCACGAGATACGTTCGCCTTCGTCGCCGTACTCCGGCCTGAGCGCCGGTGAGATTCGGAAGTAGGTGGCGACAAACCAAGCGAGTGCGGCAATATAAATCGGCACCATCGCAATGTCGTCATAGCGCTCTTGTGCACGAGTGAGCTTCGGCGGCGGCGACTGGACCTTCTTGTCCTTTTTGATCTTCACTCTCGTCTCCTCAACCTATTGATTACCCACGAGAACATGTAGCCAAGGCCGTTAGTGGCCCAATGCAGGCCCATTGGTGCCAATACGCTGCCGGAGAATACTCGCAGAAGCGCGAAGAGCACACCTGCGATTGCAGTCGTAAAGACGGACAACAGAATCGCAAGGATGTTGCCGCGCGCGCCCTTCCCGACCACCGAGCCAAGCGCGGCACTCTTCTCGTGGGTGCCCCAGGACGGAAGCACATGCCACAAGCCGAAGATGATGGCCGACCACACGATGCCCCAGACGAGCCCATAGCGGCGCACCAGCATGGAGAACAAGACGCTTCGAAAGGCGATCTCCTCCAGCAGTACGGTGCCGAAGGGCACCTCCACGAAAGCCTGATAGACGATCGTGGAGATGCTCATATCCTTGACGCGCTCATCCTGCATCGCATCACGGCCTCTGCGGAATGACGAGGCGACCGAGAAGCCAAGAGCCACGACGACGATGCAAGCGGCTGCCCAGAGCAGGCCGGGGATCAGACGCTGCCAGGCGAGCCCCATGTCCGTGAAGGTGTTGCCGTCGAGGAGTCCGAGAGCGAGAAAACCCAAGGCGCCACCGATGGCCCACAGCAAATAGTGCCGGGAAGGAGCGACCCGGTTGTTGATGACATTGAGCACCACTAGCGCGGCGATGACAATCGCCAGTGGCCACCACGGCAACCCATCGACCTGCTCGGGGACGAAGAAGCCGATGAGGTCGAAGAACACGCGGTTAGCCTATTCGCCTAGAACCGAACCGGTCTGCGACCGAAAGCAGCCAAGGCGGCGGCACAGAGGGCCAGGACGATGCCCACGATCAGGGCGAGATTGATGACGGTGCCGGCAGTGGGCACAACGAGGTCGAGAAGAAATGCCCCGATCAACTGGCCGGAAATCGCGACTAGGGCAAGGAGAAGAACGCCAAGAACTTGCACGGCCCACGCAGAGGCGATGATGAAGAAGAGGCCAAAGAGTGGCGCGATGAGCATCCAGAGACTTTCACTCGGGACTGCGACTATGCGCCACCCCGAGAGCAAATGAACGACAATAACGACCAGCAACATACTCATGGCGCCGACAGCAAAGTTGGCCCACGCTCCGACTACCGGTTGGCCAGAGTACTTCGCGATCCGCCCATTGAGCGCGAGTTGTAGGGCGCTCGCCATGCCCGCGGCTAACGAGAGCACAGCGACCAGCACGAGTCCCCAACTAGGGGAAGCATGTAAGCGACTCCACGTAGGTGTGAGGACGGCCAGGAATGCGATCCCTATCGCCACAACTCTCATCCAGGTCAGATTCTGACGGCCGAATGGACCTAGCCCCATGCGGTCCACTCCAGCTGCCATGCCCGTCTGTCCCGCGACGACGGCAATAGTGAATGCCGCAACGCCCACATAGGTCGCAGCAACTCCTTGAACCGCAACAAAGTAAGCGCCGCCCAATCCGCCCAGGATTTCCCACGGACGCAATCCACCATTTCGCAAACCACGGAAGGCACGCGCAAGTGCATCTCTGCGCCGCGCAGAAATCACGATGATCAAGGTGGCGGCCAAGACCTGCAATCCTTGATTGAGAACGGCCACTTCAGCCGGGTTATGCACCACGCCCATCAATTCGCCATTGAGCCGCGCCTGAGCAGAAGTACCAGCTGCTGTGCCCATGACGAGAAAAATCGCGATCCATGCTCGCCCCGTCAAGTACTTCGGGATGCTAGTGGAAGAAATGACGTGTCCCGGTGAGGTACATCGTCATGCCCGCCGCCTTCGCCGCCGCAATCACTTCGTCATCTCGTACGGATCCACCTGGCTGTGCAACGGCACGCACGCCAGCGGCGGCGAGAACCTCAAGCCCATCTGCGAATGGAAAGAACGCATCCGAGGCAGCCACTGAGCCGCGCACACGGTCATCACCGGCCCGTGACACCGCGAGGCGCGCTGCGTCTACCCGATTAACCTGACCCATGCCTACGCCGACCGCAGCACCATCGGACGCCAGCAGAATCGCGTTGGACTTCACCGACCGGCACGCGCGCCAAGCGAACTCAAGATCGCGCATGGTCGCGGCGTCAGCTGCCTCACCAGCGACGAGTTTCCACGTCATGGGGTAGTCACCGGCGGAATTGAGGTCGTCGCCTGCCTGCAGCAGCACACCGCCGGCAATATTGCGCATCTCCACCCACTGACTGGCCGGGCGCGGCTCGGCAACAATCACACGCAGATTCTTCTTCTGGGTAAGGATCGCGAGTGCATCATCCTCGAAGGCCGGCGCAATCACACACTCAGTGAAGACATCCCCCATCGCCTCGGCCATCGCGGCAGTGACGGGTCGATTGGCTGCTACTACACCACCGAACGCCGACACCGGATCAGTTTGAAATGCCTTGCGATACGCATCGGCAATGTCAGAGCCGATCGCAAGCCCACACGGATTGGCATGCTTAATGATCGCCACGGCAGGCTCACTGAAGTCATAAGCTGCGCGCCGCGCCGCCTCAGAGTCGACGTAGTTGTTGTAGGACATCTCCTTGCCATGCACCTGCGTTGCACGTGCAAGTCCAGGCGCCGCATAGGCCGCGGCGTAGAGAGCGGCGCGCTGATGGGGGTTCTCGCCATAACGCAGGACGTTCTGACGCTCCCAAGCAACCGCCATCCACTTCGGAAAGCCCTCACCGTCGGCGTCGGGGGCAACCACGTTGCCCATCCACGACGCAACTGCGATGTCGTAGGTCGCTGTGTGAACGAACGCCTCGGCCGCGAGCTGTTCGCGCTGGGCGAGCGTGAATCCACCTGCTGTCGCGGCTGCGATTGCGTCGGCATAACGCTCTGGATTGACGACGACAGCCACGCTCGCATGGTTTTTGGCGGCTGCGCGCACCATCGTCGGACCGCCGATGTCGATCTTCTCGATGCAATCCTCCTGTGACGCACCTGAGTAGACAGTCTCCGCGAAGGGGTAAAGATTGACGACAACGAGTTCGAACGCCTTGACGTCAAGCTCCTCGAGCTGCGCGACGTGCTCGGGATTGCGCATGTCAGCGAGCACACCAGCATGGATATGCGGATGCAGTGTCTTCACGCGCCCGTCAAGGCATTCAGGGAAGCCCGTCACATCACTCACCGCGGTTACCGGGACACCAATCGCCTTGATGGTCTCTGCAGTAGATCCTGTAGAAACGATCTCGACGCCAGCCGCGTGCAGCCCCTGCGCGAGTTCGATCAGGCCGTCCTTGTAGTAGACCGAGACAAGCGCACGTCGAATCGGCTTACGGTCCGCGGTCATGTAAACGTCACTCTCCTACCGGTGATGCGAATTCCACCGACGGATAGTCGACGGACGATATCGACGAGAAGCAAGCGCTCCTCGACTTTAATGCGTTCATGGAGGCTCGACTCGTCGTCGCCTTGGAGCACCTCAACTGCACGCTGGGCGAGGATTGGTCCGGTGTCGACTCCCCCGTCAACCACGTGCACCGTACAGCCAGTGATGCCTACGCCGTAGGCAATCGCATCGCGCACGCCATGAGCGCCAGGGAACGATGGCAGCAAAGCAGGGTGGGAGTTAATGATGCGATCTGGGAATTCACTGAGGAATCCTGGGCCGAGCACACGCATGAATCCAGCACAGACAATCAAGTCGGGATTGTGCGCACCCACCAGATCAGCGAGGGCAAGGTTCCAGTCGTCACGTGATGCACACGATGAGGGCGCGAGCACTGTAGTGGCGACGCCAGCTCCTTGAGCGTGTTCAAGGGCAAGTGCGTCTGGCTGATCAGAAATCACTGCCACGATGTCGAAGTCGTGGTCGGATGCGTCGAGAAGAGCCTGAAGCAACGTGCCGGTGCCCGATACGAGCACGACAACACGTGCAGTCACGACTAGTCCTCCCGGAAACGGCGTCGCACGTAGCGTGCGACTTCAACGAGCGTTGCTCCTAGAGCCACCACGAGAATGGCCACCAGCGCACTTGCGATGCTATTAGGTCCAATGGAGGCCAGCCGATCCGTCCCCACCGCACCCGCAGAGAGGCGGCATGCCAGCCCCACAATGACCCCAGTCGTCACAGCAGCAACACCGATGCCTACCGCTCGCGACTGCCAGCGTTCAATCGATCGCAGTCGGCGCGCAAGCACGACCCCCGTGATGAGTCCCACCGGAATCAACACAAGCATCGTCAGCACTCCACCCCCGGTTGGCACTCCGGCCAACCACGGAATCGCCGGGAGCGTCACGTCGGCGGCTGATTGCGAGAGTGGAGAAACGACGACGCCTGCTGAGACGGTGAAGCCCGGCCCTAGGAGATAGGCGACCGACCACCCCAAAGCCACGGGTAGATAGCCGATCATGAGCAGGCAAAGGGCAGCAATGCCCAAGGCGTCGCCAGGCGCGGTGAGCATCGAGATGAACTCACTGCGATGAACGACGAGGGACACCATCAGCAAAACAGCCGCTGCACCGGCGAGCAGGCCGAGTGCTGTCATGGCCGCCCGCAGGCCGCTGCGTACGTGATCAGGGAGATTCGCGAGGACCTCCTGACGCACACCCGTACGACCTGCCGCTGACCACCACCACACGATGACTACGAGCACTCCGGCGCCTGCGGCGCGAGCTGGGAGCGCGGCCCCTGAGGTCGCCAGTGAGCACAGCGCAGCGGCGAGCCCCGCGTAGACAACTGCCGCGACCACGGACAGGCCCATCACCTGACGTTTATGCACGGCCGTAAGCCCCGACATTCGCGCCGTCCACTTAGCCACTGCAGAGATCACTAGCAAGAGTACGAGCCCAAATCCCCACGGGAGCAGACTCACACCGATTCCGGAGATCGTGATCGGCACACTTTGCGCGCCAAGCCACATAGTCACTCCGGCGCGCAGCCCAGCCACGAGACCGTCACCGGTAATAAAGACCCAAATAAGAGCGACGGGCACCGCGATGATCAAGATGCCGAGCCCAACGGCCGTCGCTGCACCAATGATCCCGGCCAGTGCAGGACTCAGGCCGACTCGCGCAGGTGCACGTCGAGGCCGAGGGGTAGTAACAGTGTCCCGCGTGGCACGGACGACAACCGGAAACTCAACGATTTCGGCAGGAGGCCGACTAGGTTTTTCGTACGGCTCGAGGTCGGGCTGCCACTCGGGGACGGCCGACTCTCTACTCACCCACCAAGACTCTCAGCGTTAAGCAGCCGAATCCCGTATTGACACCGCCACGGCGTATGACGATTAGCCAGCAATGATTGCGCGCATCAACCGAGCAGTCTCGCTCGGCGTCTTACCCACGCGAACGCCGACAGCCTCGAGAGCTTCCTGCTTCGCTGCAGCGGTGCCAGACGAACCGGAGACGATCGCGCCAGCGTGGCCCATCGTCTTGCCCTCGGGAGCAGTGAAGCCCGCGACATATCCGACGACTGGCTTCGTGACATTGTCCTTGATGAATGCGGCCGCACGCTCCTCTGCGTCGCCACCGATTTCACCGATCATGACGATCGCCTTGGTCTCAGGGTCCGCCTCAAAAGCAGCAAGTGCGTCGATGTGCGTGGTGCCGATAATGGGGTCGCCACCGATGCCCACACAGGACGAGAAGCCAAGATCGCGCAGTTCGTACATCATCTGGTAGGTCAGCGTGCCTGACTTCGACACCAGGCCGATGGGGCC
>JBIHZU010000216.1:0-3247 GCA_044240285.1 Candidatus Nanopelagicales bacterium
CCAGAACCGGTCGAATCCACGGGAGAACCATCGGTCATGGGACACCGCGATGACGGTCCCCTCGTAGGCCGTGATGCCCTGCTCGAGGGCCTCAGCGCTGTCCAGGTCGAGGTTGTCGGTGGGCTCGTCGAGCAGCAGGAGGGTCGCGCCGGAGAGTTCGAGGAGCAGAATCTGAAACCGGGCCTGCTGGCCGCCGGAGAGGACGTCAAAGGTGCGCTCCGAGGCCACAGAGAGCTCGTAGCGGTCCAGGGCACGCGCTGCCTGCTCCCGGCCCATCCCCTCGCGATGGTCGTCACCACGCCACAGGATCTCTAGCAAGGTACGACCCGCGAGGTCGGGGCGGACGTGAGTCTGGGCAAACCAGCCCGGACGCACTCGGGCTCCCAGCCGGGCAGTGCCGGTGTGCGCGACTGGAGAGATGACGATCTCTCCGACCGGTCGGTGCTCGACATCAGGGTCTGTGCCGCCATTGGCGAAGAGGCGCAATAGATGGGATTTGCCCGCTCCGTTGGGTCCCGTAACCATCACCCGATCGCCAAACCAGATCTCGCCGCTAAATGGGTCGGTGAGTCCGGTGAGTGCTAGATCCGTGAGCATCACGGCGCGCTTCCCAGTGCGACCACCACGCAGGCGCATCGTGACTGACTGCTCGCGAGGGATCGCCTGCGGCGGACCTGCCTCCTCGAACTTCTTCAATCGTGTCTGGGCTGCTTGATAGCGCGAGGCAAGACCGTCGTTGAATGCCGCTTTGGTTTTCAACATCAATACGAGGGCCTTGATCTTCGCGTGCTCCTCATCCCACCTGCGGAGCAATTCCTCAAGCCGCGCATTGCGATCGGCACGTGCTTCGGCGTACGTCGAAAACCCGCCACCATGCGTCCACGATGTAGCGCCTGCAGCACCAAGCTCAAGGGTGATGATTGTGCCCGCGGCGCGATGCAAGAGTTCGCGATCATGACTAATGAGAAGGACAGACTTCTGTGTCGTTTGCAGCTGCTCTTCAAGCCACCTTTTGCCATTGACGTCGAGGTAGTTGTCTGGCTCGTCGAGCAAGAGCACTTCATCAGGTCCTCGAAGCAGGACTTCGAGAACAAGTCGCTTCTGCTCACCCCCCGAAAGGGTCGAAACACTTCGCCATTTGATCTCGTCGTACGACTTACCCATCGCTGCGACCGCGCACACATCCCACAACACTTCTGCGTCGTAGCCCCCGATATCGGCGAAGTCCGCGAGCGCTTGCGCATAACGCATTTGGACCTTTTCTTCGTCCGAATCCATCAGTGCCAGTTCTGCTGCATCGACCTCACCAGCAACTTTGCGAAGCGGCTCTGGTGAAATCGAGAGCAGCAGGTCGCGTACGGTCCCTTCCGATTGCTGGCCGATGAACTGCCGCATGACACCCAAGCCACCGCTGCGTGTGATCGCCCCATCTTCGGGATCAATGTCGCCCGCAATCATGCGGAGCAGAGTGGTCTTACCGACTCCATTCGGTCCGATCAAAGCGGCCGTGACACCTTCGCCGACGCGGAAGGTCACCTCACCAAGGAGCGGACGCCCGTCTGGCAGCGAATACGTGATTCGCTGAACGTCGAGGTGCGCCATGGGCACATTCTCTCGCCCCTACTTCACCGGACTAACTCGGAGTAAGGCCACGCTCGGTGTTGGAGAGAACCCGAGCACCTGTCTCGGTCACCACGACGACATCCTCGATTCGAGTGCCTGCGACTCCATCGATCAAGAGGCAAGGCTCCACAGTGAAGACTTCGCCCACCTTGAGCGGGGTCTCGTCCCAGTAGTAGTCGGGCAGGTCATGAATATCCAAGCCCACTCCATGCCCAACAAGCGGAATCTTGTAGTCAAGAACTCCCTCTTGAATGGCCACGTCGACAGCCCGCTGGTTGAGTTCTGATGGCGTAACACCGGGCTTGATCAGTTTGATGACCTCACGGTTCATGAGCACAGTTGCCGCGTGAAGGTGGCGCAGACGAGGCTCCAGATCCTTCTCGTCACCGGCCAGTCGCATACGCGCAATGTCACCGCAGTAGCCGCCATAGCGAGGCAGCACGTCGAAGAGAACCCACTCACCCGACTGGATGAGTCGATTGCGCTCGGGCAGGGAACTTCCCGTAGAACTATTGGGTCCGGCGCTAATGATTGAGCCACCGCCCGTTTCCATGTCACCGAGTTCGCGAAGCTTCATCTCGGCTACGAGAGCCGCTTCGTATTCTGTACCGCCAACGCGAACGGCGTCCATACCCGCCTGAACTGCGATGTCGGCAATGCGCTCAGCGTTCTCGAGCAAGGTCAACTCGTTCGCACTCTTCACTCGGCGAACCTGAGCCAAAGCTTGCGATCCGACAATGTCGGCCCTTGGAAGAAGCGCTTTAAGATCGAGATAATCGCGAGCGGGGAAAACCGACCATGAGTCGATACCGAGCTTCGTGACTCCTGCCCGTGCCGCGATTGCACCCAAATCAGCGCCAAGTGCATCGGTGTAGTCCGTATCGTCATAGACGGACATTCCCTTCGCGCGAACGACATCCCACGGGAGATCAGTTCGGAGAACGGGATCTCCATGCGGAAGGATGAGAACCGCGCATGCGCCAGCGGTGTAGTAACCACTTGCAGTGTGCTGCGCACCCGCAAAGCGTGTGTAATAACTCGTGAGATAGCGCACGTTGGCCTGGATCTTCGCGTTTGAGTACGCGATCAAGCCATCAAGCCCCTCAAGGGCCATTTGCCGACGCACAGCTTCAAGTCGATCGCGGTATTCCGACATTTCGAATTCGAACATGCTGACCTCCGTAGGTGTGAACTAGCGCGTACTCAGAGCCGACCACCCGTGTGCGACAAGATCTCCCGCACACGCGCCTTTGCAAGTTCGGTATAACTCCGCACCGCCTCACGAGCACCCTCGGCATCAGCACCTTCGAATGCTTCCAAGAGGCGACGATGCACGTTAATGAATTCCTGCGAAGAAACCGGCGTCGAGCCAAAACTGCGCGTCATAACGCTTCGGAGACTAAGCCGACCGAATGTCGATGTGAGAAACGAATTATTCGCCAAGGCGACAAGTTTTTCATGAAATGCAAGATTCGCCTCGAGGTACTTGTCAAAGTCTACGAACCGATCACCCACCAATTGCTCGGCCATCGCATCGAATCGCTCACGCAAAACTTTCAGTTCCGCATCAGATGTCTGCCCAAGCGCAATATCTATGACACCCAACTCGATGACACACCGGGCG
>JBIHZU010000217.1:0-3218 GCA_044240285.1 Candidatus Nanopelagicales bacterium
AACGTGGTCCAACGTTTCGAGTGTCTCGGTTGGACGAGCCCAACCGGCGCGAACGGGACCCGCAACCTTTGTCTCATCGAACGCATGCAGCGGTTGCCCTACTTCAAGCATTACGTAGTTCGTCACATCGACCGCGAGTGACACTGGGCGCATTCCAGCTGCGGTCAGGCGCGACTTCATCCAACCAGGGGTTGGTGCTGAAGGGTCGAAACCTCGAATCGTTCGCAGGGTCAGGAGGGCGCACGCGTCGAGAGCATCGCTGCCGGACTCGTGGGGCTGCCGCTGCGCGTCCGGAGCGGGCAAATCGGCAAGCGTGAGGCCAGGATCAACGAAATCCACACCGTACGCAATGGCTGCTTCGCGGGCGATGCCACGCATTGACAGTGCGTAGCCGCGGTCCGGGGTCACAGCAATGTCGAGGACCGCATCTCCTATGCCCATCACCTTTGCGCCATCGTCGCCGGGGCTTCCCTCAGCCAGCACAATGATGCCATCGTGATTATCGCCTAAGCCGAGCTCGCGTTCGGAACAAATCATGCCGTTGGACGTATGCCCATACGTTTCTCGCGCAGTGATGTTGAATCCCCCCGGCAAAGTGGTACCCGGTGGAGCGACTACAACCAAATCACCCGCTGCGAAGTTACGCGCGCCACAGATGACGCCTCGTGGCGCACCGTCGCCAACATCAACCTGACACCAGCGAATCGGCTTTTTGAAGTCGGTAAGTTCCTCGATGGAGATAACCCGACCGACCAACAAAGGGCCACTTAGTCCAGCACCACTCTCCTCAACACCCTCGACCTCGAACCCACAGCGCACCAAACGCTCGCCGATATCGCGCGCACTCTCGCTCTCGGGGATATCAATTAATTCACGCAGCCACGACACTGAAACGCGCATCAGACTTCCAGCCCGAACGCTTCAGTGAATCGAACGTCTCCCTCAACCATGTCGTGCATGTCTGTCACTCCGTGGCGGAACATCAAGGTGCGCTCCACTCCCATACCGAAGGCGAATCCCGAATAGACATCCGGATCAACTCCGGCGGCACGCAGAACCCGTGGGTTGACCATGCCGCAGCCACCCCACTCGATCCAACCTTCGCTTCCGCACGTGCGACAAGGGCGCTCCGGATCGCCAATGGATTCTCCACGACAGACGAAGCACTGCAGATCGACCTCCGCGCTCGGCTCTGTGAAGGGGAAGTAAGAGGGGCGCAATCTGGTGACTATGCCCACTCCGAACATTGCTGAAGCCAGATGATCGAGTGTTCCCTTGAGGTGTCCCATCGTGATGCCCTTGTCGACTGCGAGTCCCTCAATCTGATGGAAAACTGGCGTATGAGTCGCATCCAACTCGTCTGTTCGGAAGACGCGCCCCGGTGCGACAACATAGATCGGCAACTCTCGAGTCAGCATCGCCCGCATTTGGATCGGTGAGGTCTGAGTACGCAAGACGACACCGCTGTCCGGTGAGCCCACATAGAACGTGTCCTGCATCGTGCGGGCGGGATGGTCCGGAGCGATATTGAGCGAATCGAAGTTCAGCCACTCGGCTTCGATCTCCGGACCCTCAGCGATCTCATAGCCCATCGCGATGAACACGTCTGACATGCGCTCCATCAACGTAGTCAGGGGATGCCGTGAACCCAATCGACGCCGTTGAGAGGGCATCGTTACGTCCACTGTCTCCTCGAGCAGCACACGTGAATCACGTTCGCCTTCTAAGAAAGAAGTGCGGTCATCCAGTGCCTGCTTGATGGTCCCGCGTGCAGTCCCCACACGTTGGCCCGCCTCGGCCTTGGCAGCTGGTGGCAGAGAACCAATCTCGCGATTGGCAAGTGACAGCGGAGAGCGATCACCTGCGTGCGCAAGGCGTACTTCCTTCAATTCCTCAAGCGTCGTCGCCGAAGCAATCGCCACTAAAGCGGAGTCCACCATGCCGGTGACCGCCTCAGCGTTAAGGCTGGCGGGCGATTTCGGATCGAAGGACTTATTGGGTGCAGACATGTCACTCGCCGACGATTAGCGCCACAAGCGTGTCGACCTGCTCATCGAGATTGCCTCCGCCATGCAAGATGAGCTCAGGGTCTTCCGGCACCTCGTAGCCCTGACCCACGCCCGTCATGTTCGGGAGGTTGCCCGACGCGGCTTTGGCGTAAAGCCCCTTTGGGTCTCGCTCGGCACAGATCTCTACTGGCGTATCGACGTAGACCTCAATGAAGTCGTCGGCATCGAATATCTCTCGGGCGGCCCTACGGTCGTTGCGGAACGGGGAAACGAGTGCCACCAGGACCACCAGCCCCGCATCGAGCATCAGCTTGGATGCTTCGGCGACTCGTCGGACGTTCTCGGCGCGATCCTCCGGGGTGAAGCCTAGGTCCTTATTGAGACCCGTGCGCACGTTGTCGCCATCGAGGACGTAGGTATGCAAGCCCAGAGCATGCAGCCGTCGCTCGGCTGCGTCAGCGATCGTAGATTTGCCCGATCCGGGCAACCCTGTCATCCACACCACACGGGCACGCTGGTGCTTCAACCGAGCGCGCGCATCGCGATCAACTTCATAGTTGTGCGGGACAACATTGAGCGAGCGACGAAGTGCATGAGTCACCATGCCCGCCGCGACCGTGTCAGCCGAGACGCGGTCAACCAAGAGGAAGCCCCCAGTCTCACGAATACTTGAGTAGGCGTCCATCGGAATCGCAGTATCGGTCGCAATCTCCACGCGACCAATGTCGTTGGTTTCTAAGACGCGTGCTGCAAGTTGCTGACCTGTGACGACATCTCGACGATGTCGCACGACGGTCACCGTAGCGGGGATCGTGCGCGGGCCAATGGTCAGCAGATAAGACCGCCCGTGCATGAGGGATTCTTCGCCTACCCACACAAGATCAGCAGAGAATCTGTCAGCAGGTTGTGGCCATGCCGTCTCACCTGATGCGGTCGCCCCGGAGGCAGCAAGTAGATCGCCCCGAGTCACGTCCACCTCACGGTCAAGAGTGATCGTGATGGCATCTCCGGTCCTAGCCTCATCGCGATCGCCTTCGAAGGTGACGATTCGGTCGATGATCGCGGTCTGACCCGAATCAGCGACAACGATCTCGTCACCCGGGTGAACAGTGCCGGCAGCAACCGTGCCCACGTAGCCACGGAAGTTGCCTTCAGCCCGCGATACAAACTGCACCGGCATGCGGAAGGGCGATTCGTGATCGGCAGGCG
>JBIHZU010000027.1:0-11247 GCA_044240285.1 Candidatus Nanopelagicales bacterium
ACATTGATGATGTCGTCTTGGACGTTCATTAAGGTCACGATCAACCGGCGTCCGTCCCGCTCGGCTGCGCCTACGAACGTGCGCCCTGCCTCGTCAGTCCAGCCAGTCTTCACGCCAATCGCGCCAGGGTAGTCGTTGATGAAGAGCGGATTCTGCGTCGCGATCGTAAACGTCGAACGCGGATCGCCCTCCTTCTCGGCCAGGAAGCCGGGCATTTCGTAGTTAATCTTGTTGACGTAGTCGAAGAAATCAGGACGATTCAAGCCTGCTCGTGAGATAAGCGCGAGATCGTAGGCGGATGTCACTTGGCCAGGCGCCTCGAGGCCATGGGGAGTTTTGGCCACCGTGTCGTAGGCCTGTAGACGCTGTGCTTCGTCGTTCATTTGCGAGACGGTCTTTTCTAGACCGCCGTTGACCATGGCGAGGGAGCGTGCGCAGTCGTTTCCACTTTGCATCATGAGCCCGTAAAACAGATCACTGACGCTATACGGCGCATTCTCGACGATCCCCACCCTGCTGCCATCGACCGTCACGTCGTCAAAAGTTGTCGTGTAGACGGTTGCTGGGTCGAGACGCTGCACGAGGGTAAGCAGAGTCAGTGCTTTGAGAACACTCGCAGGGGAGCGCTGTATGTGTGGTCCCTGAGCCGCCAAGATCGCGCCGGTGTCAAGGTCGGCCAGCACCCAGGTCGATGCGGCAACATTCGGCAAGTTGCTGGCTTGTTTGCCCGGATCGACGATCACGTCATAGCCAGTCAGATTGGGACCACCGATCGGCTCAGCAGCGGCCGGCCCGGCAGCGAGGAGGAGGGCTACCACTGCTGTTACAGATGTGAGGGTGAGTGCAGCCCACCTACGTCCGCGACGCAGGCTATGGGAACGTGATGTGAAAGTCATACGACAGTCAGAGTAACCCGGCGACCGTGGGTGATGCTCGACACGACACAGGGCTTAGGCAGGCTCAGGGGCCTATCGACCCGAGAGCATCTCTCGGAGTCGGCCCTTTTCGACCTTGCCGAGAGCGTTTCGGGGGAGGCCTTCGACGACGTGCACAGATTTCGGCACCTTGAATGGTGCGAGAACCTCTCGGGCCTGATGTCGAATATCTGCTGGGTCCAAGGTGCTCCCGGGTTCGGCCACTACCACGGCAGTGACTGCCTCTCCGAAGTCTGCGTCCGGTAGGCCGACGACGGCTGATTCGAGAATGCCGGGCAGGGCATTCAGCGCCTGCTCGATCTCCTTTGGATAGACGTTGAGCCCACCGGTAATGATCAGGTCCTTTGAACGTCCGACAATCTCGACGTAACCATCGGCGTCGACGCGCCCGATGTCACCAGTCTTGAACCATCCGTCAGCACTGAATTCGGTGCCATGTAGTTCTGGTCGATTCCAATACCCAGCGAAGACGGTCGGTCCGGCGACTTCGATTTCATTCGTTTCTGGCGCAAGGCGCAGACTCACACCGGGCAGCGGCAAGCCGACCATTCCTGGTTTGCGCTCCCCGCGGTAGGGGTTGGACGTGAGAATAAGCGTCTCGGTCAGGCCGTAGCGCTCGACAATGGTGTGGCCGGTGCGTGCCACGAATTGCGCGTGTGTGGTTGCGAGCATCGGCGCAGACCCGGAAGTGAACAGACGTACATGGCCAGCAAGCTCGGCGGTAAACCGCTCATCTGCAAGGAGCCGCGTGTAGTGTGTGGGAACCCCCATAAGGACTGTGACATGTGGCAACTCGCGGAGTATGTCATCGACGCTGAATGCACCCAGCAGGATCATGCAGCCGCCCCGCACGATTGTGTTGTATGCCGCTACGTACAACCCGTGCACATGGAATATGGGCAGAGTGTGAAGCAGGACATCATTTTCGTCCATCTCCCAGTAGCCACTTAGAGTGAGTGTGCCTGCCGCGAGATTGCCATGGCTCAACACTGCACCCTTGGGCCGTCCCGTGGTTCCGCTAGTAAAGAGCATGGCTGCCGGATCAGTATCGCCGCGGGAGACATCCGTAAACTCCCGGGGTTTGTGCGCGGCATCGTTGAGCAATGAGTTCAGTGTTCTCTGTGAGACTGCCAGATCGAGAAGTTCATCCACCACACACAGCTTTGGTGCACAGTCCTCCACAAGACCAAAAAGTTCTTGGGATGTGTAGGTGTCGTTGAGCGGTACGTAGACAGCACCGACCCGGGCGCATGCGATATTGAGACTGAAGATCTCCGGACACTTCGCAGCCTGAACGGCAACGCGATCGCCGGGCTGAACACCAAGCTGCTGCAAGACATGTGCCAGCTGTGATGAGTGACGCTCCAGGTCACCGTATGTCCACTGCTCGCCGGATGGAGTACGGACACACACGCGATCCGGGTCTGATCGACTCCACCGCAGGAGCGCGTCGGCGAGCACATTTGGCACGGATGGATTCCTATTCGGTTTGAGAGCTGAGTGTGGGAAAGCGGAGCCACTCTTCATGAGCAACTAGGAACATAGGATAATGCTTCTGGCACGTGAACTCGTACGCACGTTCGTGGAGTAAGCCGTCTGATTGAGGAGTGACTATGCCTAATGGAACCTTTGTCTACGACTTCTCTGAGGGCAACCGCGACCAGAAAGAACTCCTCGGTGGCAAAGGCGCCAACCTTGCAGAGATGACGCGTTTGGGCCTGCCGGTGCCCCCAGGATTCACTGTCACGACTGAAGCTTGCCGGTGGTTTCTGACTCATGATGAGGAGCCTCCTGCGCTTCGTGTGCAGGTCACCTCCGCGCTTCGTCGGCTCGAGGACGCACTTGGTCGTCAGTTGGGCGACACCCACGATCCACTGTTGGTGTCTGTGCGTTCCGGTGCGGTGTTCTCTATGCCGGGCATGATGGACACGATCTTGAATGTTGGTCTCAACGATGCATCCGTACAAGGTCTCGCAGAAGCATCCGGAGATGAAAGATTTGCTTGGGATTCATATCGGCGCCTAATTTCTATGTACGGCCGTACCGTTATGGACGTCTCGCCCGAGCTGTTTAGTCAAGCCCTTGAGCATGCGGTCGAGAATGCCGGAGTCCGATCTGAAAGCGAAATGAGTTCCGAGCAACTTCGTACGCTCGTAGAGTTGTATAAGGGGATCATTCGTACTCACAGTGGACGTGATTTCCCGCAACATCCACGTGAACAACTCGACATGGCTGTACGCGCTGTCTTTCAGTCGTGGAACAGCGAGCGCGCCAAGCTCTATCGGCGCCGCGAGCGCATCGCCGATGACCTGGGCACCGCGGTCAACGTATGTGCGATGGTCTTCGGCAACCTTGGCGAGGATTCGGGCACGGGAGTCGCCTTCACTCGTGATCCTGCGACAGGGTCTCCCGGCCACTACGGCGACTACCTCGCGAACGCGCAGGGTGAAGACGTTGTCGCGGGCATCCGCAACACACTCACCCTCGATGACCTCGCTGCGAGCAATCCTGCCGTTGCCACGCAACTTGCTCAGACCATGCGTCGGCTTGAGACGCACTATCGCGATCTGTGTGATATTGAGTTCACGGTCGAGCGTGGCAAACTGTGGATGCTTCAGACGCGTGTAGGCAAGCGCACTGCCGGTGCTGCCTTCCGCATTGCGTGTCAGCTTCTCGACGAAGGTCTTATCACCGAAGACGAGGCGCTTGCTCGCGTGACGGGCAGTCAACTGGCCCAGTTGCTTGTTCCTCAACTCGCTCAGCATGCGGGCAGTCGAGTGCTTACGCGTGGCATTCCCGCATCACCCGGAGCCGCTGTTGGTCAGGTTGTTTTCGATCCCGCGGTAGCAGTCGCATGGGCCGAAAGCGGCCGCAATGTTGTTCTCGTACGTCGCGAGACAAACCCGGATGATCTCGCCGGCATGGTTGCTTCGGTGGGCATTCTCACAGCACGTGGCGGCAAGACGAGCCACGCGGCTGTTGTTGCGCGTGGCATGGGCAAGCCGGCCGTGTGTGGTGCTGAGGCCCTGCGCGTGGATGAGGCCGAGCGTATGGTCACGGTCACCTCTGAAGGCGAACAGATAGTTCTCCGTGAAGGTGACTTTGTGTCGCTTGACGGCGCGACTGGGGAGGTATTCCTCGGCGAAATTGCGGTGTCATCATCGCCCGTTTCACGCTACCTACTCGAAGGCATGGATGCCGTCTTGCCAAGTCTCAATGAAGATGACGCAGCAGCGGTTCTGTGCGTTGATCGAATCTTGAAATTTGCCGACACAGTTCGCCGCCTACGAGTCCGTGCCAATGCCGACAGTGGCCTTGATGCATCGCGCGCCCGTCACCTGGGCGCAGAGGGCATCGGATTGTGTCGTACCGAGCACATGTTCCTTGGCGAGCGTCGCGAACTTGTCGAACGAGTGATCTTGGCCGAGACTTCAACAGAACGCACCGATGCCCTCGCAGCACTTGCCCCACTGCAGCGTGGTGACTTCGTGGAGATTCTCCGTGAGATGGACGGCCTACCCGTCACGGTCCGACTCCTTGATCCACCGCTGCACGAGTTCTTGCCAGATCGATCTGACCTGATGGTTCGGGTGGCGCTTGCGCAGGAGCGTGGCGAGGATGCTTCTGCAGACGAGAAGCTCCTGATCGCCGTTAATCGACTGCACGAGTCCAACCCCATGTTGGGTCTTCGTGGCGTGCGCCTCGGCCTTGTTGTTCCGGGCCTCTTCGCGCTCCAGGTTCGAGCACTCGCTGAGGCCTATGTAGAGCTTGTGCGCGCCGGGGGTGCTCCTCAACCGGAGATCATGGTGCCGCTCGTGGGTTCGGCGCGCGAGTTGCGGCTTATGCGAGAAGAGATCACCGGGGTGCTCGCGGAGGTCAGTGAGCACAGCGGCATGGAGGTGTCCATGCCTATCGGCACGATGATCGAGTTGCCGCGTGCCGCGCTGACATCGGGGCGCATCGCGCGGGCAGCCGATTTCTTCTCCTTCGGCACTAACGACCTGACCCAAACAACGTGGGGTTTCAGCCGCGATGATGTGGAGGCCGCGTTTTTTGCTGCTTATCTAGAGAAGGGTGTCTTCACCATCTCGCCGTTCGAGACCATCGACGAGATCGGGGTCGGGCGTCTCGTGGCGATTTCAGTCGAAGAAGGTCGTAAGTCCCACCCGGGTCTGAAGCTTGGAGTGTGTGGCGAGCACGGTGGTGATCCGGAGTCGATTCACTTCTTCCACCGGGTGGGCCTTGACTACGTTTCGGCCAGTCCATTCCGCATCCCCGTGGCCCGCCTCGAGGCAGGTCGCGCAGTGATCGTTGCCGCTGCGGCAAGCGACACACGCTAGGCGACCTCCTCTCGCGCGCTCTTTCCCCGGTCACTAACCTTGGGCGTATGCAGTCTGAATCCGGCTTCCCCATTGAGACCGTCTACGACGCCGAGGCTCTTGCCGGCTGGGATCCCGCTGTCGCGCTAGGAGAACCGGGGGAGTACCCGTACACCCGCGGTGTCTATTCGTCGATGTACACCAGCCGCCCGTGGACGATGCGTCAGTACGCGGGCTTCGGCACTGCAGTGGAATCCAACGCCCGCTATCGCCAGTTGTTGGCAGCGGGCACGACGGGCCTCTCGGTGGCCTTCGACCTGCCGACGCAAATGGGCTACGACTCTGACCATCCCCTCGCACACGGCGAGGTGGGCAAGGTGGGTGTCGCGATCGACTCGATCGACGATATGCGTGTGCTTTTCGACAAGATCCCCCTCGACGAAGTCTCCACATCGATGACCATTAATGCCCCTGCTGCTGTGTTGCTGCTGTTGTACCAATTGGTCGCGGAGGAGCAAGGTGTCCCGGGCACGAAACTGAACGGCACGATTCAAAATGACGTGCTCAAGGAGTACATCGCCCGCGGCACCTACATATATCCGCCGAAGCAGTCGATTCGACTCATCACGGATATTTTCACCTACTGTCGCGAAGAGTTGCCACGGTGGAACACCATCTCGATCTCGGGCTATCACATGGCCGAAGCCGGTGCGAATCCTGTGCAGGAGATCGCATTCACGTTGGCCGATGGTGTCGAGTACGTCAGGGCCGCACTCGCCTCTGGCCAGGAGATCGATGAGTTCGCACCTCGACTCGCCTTCTTCTTTGTCGCCCGCACCACCCTGCTGGAGGAGGTCGCTAAGTTCCGTGCGGCCCGCCGCATTTGGGCGCGCATCATGCGTGACGAGTTTGGTGCGAAGGATCCCAAATCGCAGATGCTGCGGTTCCATACGCAGACAGCTGGTGTGCAGCTCACCGCTCAGCAACCTGAGGTCAACTTGGTGCGCGTTGCGTTGCAGGCTCTCGGCGCCGTTCTTGGCGGCACTCAGTCCTTGCACACCAACTCCTTTGACGAGGCAATCGCTTTGCCCACCGAGAAAGCCGCGCGTCTCGCTCTCCGTACCCAGCAAGTTCTTGCGTACGAGACCGATGTATGTCGCACCGTCGATCCGTTCGCTGGCTCGTACGTCATTGAGGCGATGACCGATGAGATCGAGGTCGCGGCGATGGCGTTGATGGCAAAGATCGAAGAACTTGGTGGAGCCGTGATGGCGATCGAGCAGGGCTTCCAGAAGTCCGAGATCGAGCGCACTGCCTACTCGATCTCGCAGGAGATTGACCTCGGTGAGCGCACGGTCGTGGGCGTCAATCGATTCACTATTGGCACCGAAGACCCCTACGAGCCACTTCGTGTCAACCCAGCGATCGAGGCCGAGCAGATTGACCGGCTCACGATGCTGCGTGCTGAGCGCGACAACGCGGCAGTGACGAAGTACCTCGCCGAAATCAAGGAAGCAGCCAAGGGCGATGCAAATCTCCTCGTGCCCATGAGGGAGGCCCTACGGGCTCGAGCGACTGTGGGCGAGGTCAGCGACGCGTTGCGCGAGGTCTGGGGCCAGTACGTCCCCAGTGACGCGTTCTAACCCGTGACTGCTTCGGCATCTAATCCGGAGATAGCTTTGGTCCAGAGTGCATTGGCTTCAGCCCCTAACTGTTGGCGCCCTTCGTCCCAGAGTGCGCGGAGAAGTGTTTCGTCACCAACACGCGCGCCCTCAGCCACCGCCAACTGCCACGCACCACTGTCGAAGACCACTGAACTAGTATGTGCGCCCAAGGTCGAGTGGGGGCGGTTGTCATGATTTCTGCGAAGATCGGGGATGGAACTGTATTTGTCCTCAGGTCTCTCGCAGAAGGGGAGACACGGCCGGACGATTCGTCCGAATGGGACCAGTGGTCGGGTGAGTTCATTTCTGCTCATAGCGAGATGCATCGAGCAGTTATTGAATGTGCCGGAGAACTCGTCGGGTCGATGTCGTGGCACGAGGAGATGTACGGCCCGACGGTCGGTTCGCTCTGCTGGAACATTGGCATCGGCCTAGTCGCTGTGTGGCGAGGCAAGGGTATCGGCGCTGCAGCCCAACGAGCACTAGCCGAGCACCTGTTTGCCACCACACCGCATAACCGTGTCGAAGCGAGTACCGACGTCGAGAACGTTGCGGAGCAGCGCGCACTCGAACGCGCAGGATTCACGCGAGAAGGAATCCTTCGAGGAGCTCAACATCGTGCCGACGATATTCATCATGATTTAGTCGTGTATTCGGTGCTGCGAAGTGAACTTGAATTGCGCTAGTCGTTGCTACGACAGGGCCGTAGCCGTAGCCCGTTGACGTAGTCGTCGGGTGCACCACCTGCCTCAGCGGCTTCCGCGAGCTTCGCCAACTGTGTCGCGGTCGGCTGCCCGCCTTCGTACGCGTCGGCTACGTACAGCCACGCGAGTTGCTCGCCGTCGAGTGTGTGCACGCGTACGCGGATCTTGTTCCATGCACCCAGTGCGATGCCCTCCCAGGTGTCGAGTGATTCCTCGTCGTGGGGATGCATGTCGTAGATGGCGCAGAAGACTTGTTCGATCTCGTCTTCAACGACTGTCGCGACCGGCTCGTCGATGTCGCCGCCGGCGAAGGTCAGCCGCCACCCAATGAGCCATCCGGTGCCGGCTACGGGGGAGTGCGGCGCCAGCTCGGCCATGTGGCGCGGGTCGAGGCTGGTGGCGTAGGCGGCGTACAAGGTCACACGCTGAGCCTACTTGTGATGAGATGATGTTATGATGTGAAGATGCGAACCACACTTGACCTCGACGATGCCGTTCTGGCGGCTGCTCGGGCTATGTCTACGCAGCAGGGGACGTCCTTAGGTGCAGCTGTGTCCGAGCTTGCCCGGCGCGGGCTCAATCCCCGGGTTGTCGATGAGGGGTTTCCTACCTTTGATGTAGCGCCTGATACTGCGCCCATGACTCCAGACCTGGTGCGCGAAGCGCTCGACGAATGATGCACCTCCTCGACGTCAATGTCCTGCTCGCGCTTGCCTGGCCCAATCACGTCCATCATCGACCAGCACGCGACTGGTTCGCGGCTCACAGCGATGAAGGGTGGGCGACTTCGAGCGTTACAGAGTCCGGATTTGTCCGAGTCTCCAGCAACTTCCGTGTGACGCCCGATGCGCGGCCCCCTGCTGAAGCCGCCACAATTCTGCGACGCATCTGCGCTCTTGGTACGCATGAATTTCTCCGTGACGACGTGAGCCTTGCCCTGCACGCGAACACGCTTGGGACTGTCGTTCACAGCAGCGCTCAGGTCACAGACGTGCACCTCATTTTCCTGGCGCACACCTCTGGGTCTTCGTTCGTGACATTCGATCGTGGCGCCTCTGCAATCGCAGATGCTCTCGAAGTGCCACACACGCTGCTGTCAATCTGACCGCACGAAGACAATGAGCGCGCTACTTCAGTGTTGGTCTTCGGTGATGGGCTTGAGAACTAAATCGATGTGAAGCGCAGTGACGACTTAGTCCTTGATCTGCAGAAGTGTGGTCCCCGACTGAACGGTCGTGCCGACCTCGGCGATGACACCAGCGATGGTGCCGGCCTTGTGCGCGGTGAGCGGCTGTTCCATCTTCATGGCCTCAAGTACGACGACCAGGTCACCTGCTGCAACAACATCGCCATCAGCGACTGCAACCTTGACGATCGTGCCCTGCATGGGTGCTACGACATCGTCACCAGACACTGCGGCCTTGGCCTTTGTCGTGGACTTACGCGGCTTCTTGCTGCCAGTTGAAGCGCCGCCAGACGATGCGGCGATGCTGCCAGGCAGAGTCACCTCAAGTCGGCGTCCACCCACTTCGACGACGACAGTCTGGCGCTCTGCCTCTGTTGCGTCGGCGGAGTCACCTGCGTAGGCAGGAATCGTGTTGTTGAACTCAGTCTCGATCCAGCGTGTATGCACGCGGAACGGCGCATCCGTGAAATCGGGATCTTCCACTACAACTCGATGGAAAGTCAGCGCAGTTGCGATGCCGTCAACCTCAAACTCGGCGAGTGCGCGACGGGAGCGCTCGATAGCTTCGTTGCGGTCGCGTCCGGTCACAATCAGTTTGGCAAGTAGCGAGTCGAAATTGCCACCGATGACATCACCGGTGCGGAAGCCCGTGTCAACGCGCACGCCAGGGCCACTGGGCAGGTTGAAGGTTGTGAGCGACCCAGGGGCAGGGAGGAATCCGCGACCGGGATCTTCGCCGTTGATGCGGAACTCGATGGAGTGACCGCGAATCTCGGGGTCCGGGTAGTCGATCGTGCCGCCGTCTGCGATGCGGAACTGCTCACGTACGAGATCGAAGCCCGTAACTTCTTCGGAGACGGGGTGTTCGACCTGCAGGCGCGTGTTGACTTCGAGGAACGAGATCGTGCCATCTGTGCCGATAAGGAACTCGCAGGTGCCTGCGTTGACGTAACCCGCTTCGCGCAAGATCGCCTTCGACGAGGAGTAGAGGCGCTCAAGTTGGTCGTCGGTGAGGAACGGCGCGGGCGCTTCTTCGACGAGCTTTTGGTGACGACGCTGCAGTGAGCAGTCGCGCGTGGACACGACAACGACATTGCCCTTCGCGTCAGCAAGACACTGAGTCTCTACGTGACGCGGGTGGTCAAGGTAGCGCTCGACGAAACACTCCCCGCGCCCAAAGGCCGCCACGGCCTCGCGTACGGCGGAATCAAATAACTCAGGGATTTCTTCGAGCGTGCGAGCAACCTTCAGCCCGCGACCGCCGCCTCCGAATGCGGCCTTGATCGCGATGGGGAGCCCGTGCTCCTTCGCGAACGCGATGACCTCGTCTGGGCCATTGACCGGATCGGCGGTGCCGGGCACCTGAGGTGCACCCGCGCGCTGGGCGATGTGACGGGCCGACACCTTGTCGCCAAGTGAGCGGATCGCGTCAGGAGTTGGCCCGATCCAGGTCAGCCCGGCATCGATAACGGCCTGCGCGAAGTCGGCGTTCTCCGAGAGGAAGCCGTAGCCGGGGTGCACTGCGTCGGCGCCTGAGCGCTGCGCGACCTCGATGATCTTCGGGATCGACAAGTAACTCTCGGCTGCGGTGCTACCGCCGAGAGCGTATGCCTCATCTGCCATCGTCACGTGGAGCGCGTCGCGGTCGGGATCGGCGTAGACCGCGATCGACCGCAGGCCAGAATCGCGGCAGGCACGGATGACTCGGACGGCGATCTCGCCACGATTGGCGATAAGGACGCTATGCATACTTAGAAGTCTAAGGACCCCGACTCGGGGCGTGAAAGGGTGTACCCATGCGATCGCGTCCCTTCGTCCTCGCCTCAGCCTCTCCAGCCCGCCTGCGGCTCCTCCAGCAGGCTGGGGTCCACCCGCTCGTCGTCATCAGTGGAGTCGACGAAGAGGCCGTAGCGGCCGGGCTCGGACCCCGAGAGACGGCCGAGGTGCTCGCTCTGGCTAAGGCTGAGGCAGTAGCCAAGGGTCAACTCCCGGCGGCCGCTCTCGTACTCGGGTGTGACTCGGTATTTGAGTTCGAGCAGGTGGGGCTCGGCAAGCCGCGGACCCCAGAGGAGGCCCTTGCGCGCGGGGTCGCGATGAGCGGCCGCTCGGGCACCCTGTGGACTGGCCACGCGCTCTTCGACTCAACCGCTGGCGTGACCGTCAGCGAGGTCGTGGGCACGACTGTGCACTTCGCCCAATTCAGTGCGGCCGAAATGCAGGCCTATGTCGCGACCGGTGAACCCATGCAGGTCGCTGGCGGATTCACACTCGACGGCCTTGGTGCGGCGCTGGTGCAAGGCGTGGACGGGGACCCCGGCAATGTCATCGGTGTATCAGTGCCGTGCGTACGACGACTCGTCAAGCAACTCGGGCTGGAGTGGTACTCCTAGTCCTCGGCCTCGAGCTTGCGTTCACGCTTCTTGTCGCGCTTGCGTTCCC
>JBIHZU010000218.1:0-3196 GCA_044240285.1 Candidatus Nanopelagicales bacterium
GGTTCCGGCGGATTTTGCCGCCGGAACCACCATCAGTCCCACCGAGGGATTTCTGCAGGTCAGCTAGTGCGCTGAGCGCCACATTCGTACGTCGCACCTTCCGGAACCGGGGCAAAGCCGTACTTGATAAGTGTGACGTTGTCTGAGCAAAGGTAAGAACCCGTGCCGTGGAAGACCTCTTTCAGAGCAATCTGAATCGCGGATAGCCCATCGTTGTTGCCGGCAACAACAGATGCTGCGATAGCATCGCCGTCGGCGCGACGAACAACGTTGTAGACGGTACGAACGTTCGCTCCATTGCCGTTCAACATCAGCGGTGACTTGTCATCGAGGAGGCCCAGCACAGTTCTGCCGCGGAGATCAGTGACCGAACCGTTCTCCTGTGACACCCACTGGGCGACTGAGTACAACAAGACTTGGTTGTCCGTGAGCGCAATGCCGTTGTGTTCCTGCGGGAGAACCGTGTTGTCAGTGCCGCCTCCGAGGAAGCATGAGGTATCCACGCCATTAGGTGGGAATGTCGTCCCACCGAAGATGTAGGTCAACGTGTCATTACGTGTACCGGAACCCGTCTGAGGGAGAACGGGCACATAGTCGGTCTCGCACTTATAAATCGAGACGAGCTCCGCCTTGGACAAGGTGCGCGGCACCGAGGAGTTCTGCGTTACAGCGAACGTAAGTCCATCTGTCGCGAACGGGTAGTAAGTGAGGCCCGCATTGGCTGAGAACGACGATGAACGCGCAAACTGCAGACAACCAGCCGGGGTGTTGTTGAGCAACGCGGTGCGGCCGGCTGAAGACCCATTGGCGCGTGAAACGGAGGTACAACCGTCGTTGCCCATATCTACGGTTGTTGAACCAAAGGCATCCCAGGAAGCGACATTTGCACCGTTCGCAGTCTTGGTGAATCCGTTCATGACGAACTGAGTGGTATCTGAGCCCATGCCATTCAGCAGACGTGCGGTTGTCGTGGGATCGGCCATCGACGGAGCGGCAATGCCAGCCCCGACGAGTGCCACGCCAGCTGCGGCGAGGATGATCGTCTTGATATTCACTACGTATCCCTTTCGGTGGGTGGAATGGACCGAAGGAGGGTTCCCGACGGTCGCATGCACATTTCAAGCCACCGATATGAGCAACAGGTGAACAAGACTTAACAACTTGCAGATCTTCGCGCGAAGTCCTCGCGTCAGCGACGCGAAGCGAATTTCGGAAGCAGCAAGCCAAGAGCGAGTCCGACCACACCAAGTCCGGCCAGCAGCGGGATAGCCAGACGACTTGGTCCCACGGAAGGTGCCGCGACCAAATACGTGGCTGGAGTTGCTCTCACGGGGGGGGTTGCGGAGCTTGAGCCCTCCACGGAAGCGGACGGAGTCGGCTCACCGCCTGTATCCGTTGCACCAGGCTCAGGGAATCCGCCACTGTTATCCCCCGCGCCAGTGTCCGTCGAGGCGCTGGGTGAGGGTGACGGCGAGGGACTCGCTGACGGCGAGGGAGAAGGAGTCGGAGTGGGCGTCGGCGTCGGCGTCGGCTCTGCAGCTAGGACTGCGGCTGCAACAATCGCTGCGGCTGCGGCCTGCGCCTGCACGCTCAGCGAATTGGGGAGAGGTACGTAGCCATAGGGCAGACGGCCATCGCTGACCCCGAGTCGTTGACCGGACTGAGTTGCGTACTCAATAAAGGCAGCGTAATCCTCCGCTGCGGTGACGCTTAACTTCGAAGGCACTGTTACGGCGTACGTCAAAGTCGCGAGTGGGTAGGCATTATCTGTCGCCTTAGCCGGATCCGGGAAAATCGGCACTGGAGTTGAGGTACGAGTGGTGGGCAATGAGTTAGCCACGGCATCAGTGATGGAGTCCGCTGTTGGAGCGACAGCTTCGCCCGACGCGTTGACTAGTGCAGCAGGCGCGAGCCCGTAACGCTCTGCGAGGGCAGTCGTCGTGAGAACAAGAATCGCTCGCTCCCCCACCGCTGATGGTCCATTGACCCTAAACCGCGGTGGAACCGCGGCCGGATCCCATGTGGCGACCGATAGGTCGTCGCCACGACCTGCGGCACGCGCTCCGGTCTCGAAGTCAGCCGCATAGGGATGGACTCCGGTCGAGCAAAGAATCGACGCTTCGGGATAGTTTGGCTCCCCTGAAATCGGATCGATAACCGGGATCGGATCACGACAAATCTCATCGCGTTTCGGAAAGTCGCCGCGAATATCGCCCGAACTCGTCAGAGCGGCATTGCGGTAGTACGGATTAACCTTCATGCCCCAGTCATCCGCAGTCCCCTCCAGGAATGCCTTTGCATCTGGATCCGACAACAACCACTTCCACACCAATTGATTCGCGGCAGAGAAGCCAGTTGGCAGAACTACGTCTGATATCGGCATACGCGTTGATGGATAGCTTTCATAGATTGGATTCAACTCAAGAAACTCTGGATCGCCAATCACGCCACGGGGAGCAAGAATTAGGTTGCCATCGTCATCAATCTGCACCCGTCCCGTGGACGGATCAACCAGCGCCAAATGCGACGTCTTGTCCGGATTATCAGGGTCTGCAGTCGCGCCGCGGTAGGACTGTGTGATGAGCTTGGCCACCAACCTGGCATTGAGCGTGAGTGCCGGCATGCGCTCGCCTGCAGACTCAAGAACGTCCGGCGCTTCATCGCCGCGCACCTGTCGTTCGATGAGGCTCGCAAAAGTCATCCCTCCTGCGAGCACTGGGGCGTAGACGGTGTCCTTCACGTCAGGCACACGAACGTTCACCAAAGCAAGACCTGGGTCTGTCGCATTGAGCTGGTTGCCCACAACAGACTCAGACACCTGCGAGTAGTTGAACGTGCGTTCGCCGCTCTCACATAGGGTCGGCTGCCAACGCGACATCGCATCGGTAGCGATATCCGTGCCGAGGATCCTTCTCTCGGCCACACCCAGCGGGCAGACGTTTCCGATTGGCGCAAACGTCAACGGAATGACCACCCGGTTCTTCCAATTCGTGGGGCTCAGAGGCGAAGACAGAAGCTCGAGATTGGCCTGACCCTGCCCTACTTGCGATCCATCAACTTCACGATTATCACGGGGAACAATTACCAGCCAGCAACTGCGCCCTACTACACGCGAACCCGAATCTTGCGCTGCTCCACACCCAAGTCCAGGTGCTTGGCGAAGGGTTTGAACTTCGAAGTACGCGAGTCCAGATCC
>JBIHZU010000219.1:0-3157 GCA_044240285.1 Candidatus Nanopelagicales bacterium
GCGATAGCGATCCAGACTCGCCTGCTCGGGAGTCGAGACCAGATCGAACGTCGGGCGGAACCGGTAGGCGAGCCACATAGCAAGCCCGACACCCAATGCCATCACCAGAGCCGCGACGGCGAAGAGAACAACTCGCGTCTGCAGCGTCGTGGTGAAGACCACCGTCTGGTCGAGGGACTCAAACCACAGCCAGTCTGTGTAGAAAGCCGTGAAGATCAACCAGCCGACGACAAGCACGGCCAGAATGACGATCGTGGGTACTAGGACCCGCAATCTCTTACTGCTCGAAGTGTTGCCCGTTCCCATAGATGCGCCAGCCACGGCTACAACCTACGTCACGCTGGACAGGAAGGCACCGTCGAACCTGCCTTCCACGCCTCGATAGCCGTGATCGCGTCGGTCAACGTGTCGACTGGGACGGCTTTGAGCCCGTCGGGGACATAGCCGGCAGCCTCTCCACAATGCACCGAGGGCATCAAGAAGAGCTCTGCGCCCGCGGCCCGAGCTCCGGCCAGTTTCTGGCGGATCCCACCAATGGCACCCACGACGCCCTCGGGCGAGATGGTGCCCGTGCCGGCAATGAACCTGCCGCCAGCTAGATCGTTTGGCGTCAACTTGTCCACGATGGCGAGGGAGAAGAACAGGCCCGCGCTTGGCCCGCCGATGTTTTCTAGCGTGAACTGAATAGGCATAGGGCCCACAAAATTCGGGCCAGTCTTTATGCCGACATACGGGACGCCAGGATCATCGGGATTGTCAGCGCTTGTGACGGATACAGAGACGTTTTCACCCGCACGCTCGACTCCGAACACGAACGTGGTCCCAATCGAACTACCAAGGATTGCGTCGCCGATCTGCTGGGAATCTGTGACGGCGACACCATCGAGGGTGAGGACATGATCACCCGCGCGCAGATTGCCTGCTGCCGGAGTGCCTTCCACGACCATCGTGACGGTGACCTGGGCCATGACTGGGATGTTTGCGTAGGTCAATGCAGCCGCGACGGCATTCGACTGCGACGTACTGAACATCTCGGCATTGCGTCGTTCAACATCATCTTTAGTCTGATCGTCGGGATAGAGCAGTTCGCGAGGGAGTACCGCATCGCTTTGGTCAAGCCACGCCGCCACGGCTTGAAAGACGGTCAGTCCCCCGCGCGGTCCACCCCACTCTTGAATCGTCGTCATGTCGAGGTTGCCCGTCACCGGATAGGTCGGATATTGCGTCGACTCACCGATCTCGACCAATGGGCGTCCACCGATCTCGCCGATCGTGTTGAACGTCGCACCTGGCGCGATCTTCACGTAGGGAACAGGCAAGAAAACGGCCAAGGCTACGAGGGCGAGCAGGGCAAGCAAGGAGATTAGCAGCACAGTGCCGCGTCGCCCACGCCTCGGCCGAGGTGCAAAAACCTCAGCGACCGGTGTCTCAGTCACGAGCGCTCTCGGACCGCGCATCCGGAGGCGTAGGAGGCAGGGGACGTTCCATGGCCTCGCGGAATCTCTCCCGGTCGGACATGCCGGCCTGCGCCTTGGGCTGGCGACTCGGGCGTGCTCGGAGGGCCGCCCAGGCGAGAGCAAGAGCCGTCGCCACGATCGGGATCAGCCACCACAGCAACGCGGACAACGCTCACTCCATCTGTTGATTACGGGCCCCAGCCTACGACGGATTGGGAGCGCGTTCGACTGCGCCGGGAATCGCTCATGGGGATAGCGTGTTGACGTGCCTATGAGGTCAGTCACGTCCCCGAGCTTGGAGGAACTCCCATGAGCATTCCCTTTGGCTTCGGCGCCCCCGGCGGCGGCGGAGAGTTCGATGCCAACCAGCTCGGGGCCATGCTTCAGCAGATGGGCCAGATGCTCCAAAGCGGTGGCGGATCAAGTGACCCTGTCAATTGGACAATCGCGCGCGACACCGCCCGGAAGGCGATCGCAGCAGAGGGCGACCCCTCGGTCTCAGCCGCCGAACTGCGAGAGACCGAAGAGGCCATCGCCTTGGCCGAAACGTGGATTGATGGGGCGACAGTCTTCCCCTCGACGGGAGCACGCGCGGGAGCATGGTGCCGCTCCGAATGGCTTGAAGCGACTTTCGCTGCATGGCAACGCATCATCGGCCCACTCGGCGAGCAGGCGTCCGCGATGATGTCGCAAGCCTTGCCTGGTCAGGCAGGTGCACCGGGTCTCCCCGCCGAACTTGGTGAACTACCACCGGAGTTTGCATCGATGCTCGGACCGCTACTCGGTATGGCGAAGCAGATGGGTGCAATGTCTCTCGGGTCGCAGTTTGGCCAAGGGTTGGGTGCACTCGCTGGCGAAGTTGTCAGCGCGAGTGACATCGGCGTACCTCTGACGGACGAACCTCGCCCGATTCTCATCCCTCGAAATGTTGCGGCGTTTGGCGAAGGACTCGATATACCTGCCGACGAAGTGCGCATCTATCTCGCACTTCGCGAAGTGGCACACGAAAGGCTATTTGCGCATGTGCCGTGGCTTCGTCCACGTGTGCTGGGTGCGATTGAGGAGTACGCGCGCGGCATTCATTTTGACGCAGATCGTTGGACCGAAGTGATGCGCGATGTGGATCCGCAGAATCCCGCGGCGCTACAAGAAGCTTTGGGATCAGGGCTTTTCGAGCCAGAAGACACACCTGCCCAACGAGCAGCGCTTGCCCGAATGGAAGCGCTACTCGCACTTGTCGAAGGGTGGGTAGAAGCAGTGGTTGTCTCATCATCTTCTGGACGTCTTCCCTCCGCAGACCGCCTCGCCGAATCCATGCGTCGTCGTCGTGCGGCAGGTGGGCCTGCAGAGCACACACTCGCTAATCTCGTTGGGCTCGAACTGCGTCCACGTCGTCTGCGTGAAGCAGCCGCACTGTGGCTCACATTTGCGCTCGAACGCGGCATCGAAGGACGTGATGCATTGTGGGGACATCCAGATCTACTACCCGCGAGCGACGACTTCGATGATCCCGACGGCTTTGTCGAACGCAGCCGACCTGAAATCCCCGAGTGACATGTCGATGCAGACATTGCGCGAAGACACGCTGAGGGTTCTCCGGGAATGGTCCTCTATCGATGTGGAGCAGGAGAGGTTGCGTCTTGACTACCTCGACTTCGTGAACTCTTTCGACAACTCCGTGGATCGATCCTGCCGAGTGG
>JBIHZU010000220.1:0-3147 GCA_044240285.1 Candidatus Nanopelagicales bacterium
GTCTAGGAATCGATGGACTGCTGCCAGCGGGCCACCAGGTGGTGCACATGGGCGGGTGGCGTTTGGTGGACGCGGGAGAGCGCGCGGCGGGGGTGGCCCGTGGCCGCGAACGTACGACGGAGCATGACCGCGCGCGTTTGCTCGATCTGGCGGCGGGGCGTTAACTCACTGCAGCGATGGATTCGAGACTGTAGTAAGTCTCGGAGAGCGGGTCGCGGCCGCACGCTTCCAACACCGGTTCACTCTTTCGGCGTTGCAGGAGCACCTGCCAGGACCGGCCGTCTGCGTGCCGCACGGTGACCTGTGGCGTACTTGTGTCGGCGTCGCTCGCGTCAAAATAAAGTGAGTGCGCGCGCGTGATTTCGTATCTGCGGCGCACATGTATGTCGGCGATCTGTTCCAGAGAAGTAAGCCACGAGCATCCGCGTGCTTGCGTTGTCTCGATCTCGTCTCGACTGGCAAAGTCCAACGCAGTGACAGCTATTTCTGCCGTGAGACGTCCATAGACCATCGCGGTGGGCAGCAACAATGCTGTCGGAGCAAAACGATGTCCACCGATGTGTGTGCACTGCCACACATCAGGGCGTTGGCTGAGTTGCGCTAGTAGCGGTTTGGACTCGATGGCGCAGCATACGTCGCGCTTTGCGTTGGCACAGACGAATAACACCGGGTCAGCGGGCAGGGTTGAGGCCACAGTGGCAAGTGGACTGCCCGCGTTGAGAACATCCACGAGTTCGCTCACATATCCGCTGACAAGTCCGGAAATGCCATCCGCAGCGGAGTACCAATAGCGCTCTGGTCCAGCAGCGTCTTGCCGGCGCGCAAAAAGAACTGTTGCGGGGAGACTCCCGAGTAGCGACCGCAGATCTGCGTCGAGGCGCTCAGACTCTAAAACTCGAGCCGCCCACGGAATGCGCTGCTCTACGACGAGCCACGCTGGAACCTGCGGCGCCGTGCCGGCAAGCGGTATGCCCGCTGCGCGGGAAGTGATGGAGCAGCGATCAGTCACGAGCCGAAGATGCCGTCAACGGGAGCGGCAAGGGCCGACCCAGAAGCGTCACGGCCCTTGAGGTCAGTAGGGAGGTCCACCGGCTGCCCTGAGGCGGAGCAGGCGCGTGCTGGGCCAGGCCCTACCCAGGCGCGCTGCAATTCGTCTTCGCCAGCGAGGAAGCGCTGGCAACGCACTCCTGCTGTGGCGCGGCCCTTCCCTGGGTATTCGCTGAACTTTGTGACCTTGGCTGCGCCTGAATCGGTGCCGGGCAGCGCGGCGCTGGTGCCCGCGATCGTGACTACGACGGGGTCGGGAGCATCGGTTGCGATGGTGGCAAAGAAGATCACGCGAGCGCCATCACTGAGTCGGATTCCGGCCATACCACCTGCGCTACGTCCCTGTGGGCGCACCGCGGCAGCTGGGAAGTGCAGTAACTGGGCATCGGAAGTTACAAACACGAGTTCGGCATCATCGGTCTCTAGAGCGAAAGCTCCTACGACCCGATCGCCGTCGTCGAGTCGGATGACGTCCCATGAATCCTTCGAGAGCGGCTCCTCCGGGGTGACTCGCTTGACGATGCCGCGCTGGGTGCCTAGGGCCAGCCCACCCGCAGCATCCGGGGCTAGACAGAGCACCTGCTCGCCAGAGTCAAGGTCCACAAGTGCCCCTAGAGGTACGCCACCAGCAAGCGTGGTGCCCGTAGCGGACGTCGGCAGAGCAGGGAGCTCCAGTGTGGACACCCGCACGACTCGTCCAGCACTAGTCACCATCAAAAATGTGCCTCGAGTCGTGGTTGTGACGCTCGATACAACGAGGTCGTGTGCGGCACGTGGACCGACGACCACGTCGCCTACGAAGCGCGCCAAGAGCCCAGTGCTCGACAAGAGCACAGTGCAGGGCTCGTCCTCGATCTCCAGTGGAAGAGCGGCGCGGCTTTGCCCGGTGGATTCGAGAAGGATGGTTCGTCGGGGTGTGCCGTGTAAGCGAACAACTTCAGTGAGTTCTTCCGACACCGTTTTGCGAAGTCGGGTGTCGCTTTCGAGGATGTCAGTCAGATCGGAGATTGTGGCCATCAAGGTCTCGCGCTCAGTTTCGAGTTCAATTCGCGAAAACTTCGTGAGACGACGCAAAGGCATATCGAGAATGTACGTCGTCTGTGCATCGCTGAGATCGAACACCGACATAAGTCTCGCCTTGGCGGCAGCCGCATCATCGCTGGCTCGGATCACTTGGATCACTTCGTCAATATCCACTATCGCGATGAGTAGTCCATCAACTAGATGCAGGCGATCCTCAGCGCGAGTACGGCGATAGGACGTCCGTCGACGGATAACCTCGAGGCGATGTGCGATGTAAACCTCAAGCATCTCCTTCAACCCCAAGGTGCGCGGCTGACCGTCGACTAGGGCCACGCTATTGATGTTGAACGAATCCTCTAGGGGCGTAAGGCGGTACAGGGCTTCGAGAACCGCAGCAGGAACGAAGCCATTTTTGATCTCGATCAAGATCTGCAGGCCGCTGTCGCCGTCAGTGAGATCGGAGACGTACGAAATGCCATCGAGCTTCTTTGAGCGGACCAAGTCGGCAATGCGTTCGACCACTTTTTCGGGGCCGACTCCGTAGGGGAGCTCGGTGACGACGATGCCCTGCTTGCGAGCGGTGACCTGTTCGACGCGAGCGGTGGCACGCATGCGGAACGCACCACGGCCGGACTCGTAGGCCTCCTTGATGCCGTCTAAGCCCACAATCGATGCCCCGCCGGGTAGGTCTGGGCCAGGTACAAATCGCATCAACGTCTCAAGGTCGGCATTGGGGTGCTTGAGCAGATGCTGGATAGCTGCAGCCACCTCGCCGAGATTATGTGGAGGGAGGTTCGTCGCCATGCCCACGGCGATGCCGGCTGCACCGTTGACAAGAAGTGCTGGGATGGCAGCGGGCAGCACCGAGGGTTCAACTTCACGACCGTCGTAGTTGGGTCCGAAGTCGACGACATCCTCATCGATGCCAGCGGTCATGGAGATGGCGGAGGACGCGAGGCGGCATTCGGTGTAGCGCATCGCCGCGGGGCCATCATCGGGTGACCCAAAGTTGCCATGACCGTCGACGAAGGGAACGCGCATGGCGAATGGCTGAACCATTCGCACGAGGGCGTCATA
>JBIHZU010000221.1:0-3143 GCA_044240285.1 Candidatus Nanopelagicales bacterium
CGTCAGCATGTTGCATGGTCAGGTGAGTCGCCGCATGTTCTCGGGGCTCTGGCCGGGATTTGACGATGAAGAAGTGCCGATCACCTCGATCACCAACGGCGTTCACGCGCCGACTTGGGTCGCCCGCGAGATTCGAGATCTTGCGGTTCGCGAAGTACCTGCCGAGTCGCTCGAAGAGCCCGAAGCTTGGGAGGCGATCGCCCGCGTACCGGAGGGCGATCTGTGGCATGCAAAATTCCAATTGCGAGAAAGACTCGTGGCCATGGTGCGTCAGCGTCTTCGCGATTCGTGGGCAAATCGAGGTGCCTCACCAGCGGAAGTGGGCTGGATTGAAGACGCACTCAGTCCGGACATTCTTACCATCGGATTTGCTCGACGAGTCCCTTCCTACAAGCGCCTCACACTCATGTTGAGTGACCGCGAGCGCTTGACAGCGCTGCTCACTGACCCTGAGCGCCCCGTGCAATTAGTCATTGCCGGCAAGGCACACCCCGCTGATGAGGGTGGCAAAGCCCTAATTCAAGAGCTTGTGCGGTTCACAGATGAGGCCGACGTACGCCATCGCATCGTGTTCCTGCCGGATTACGACATCTCAATGGCGACGACTCTTTATCCCGGCTGTGATGTCTGGCTCAACAATCCGCTGCGCCCACTCGAAGCCTGCGGCACCTCCGGGATGAAGGCTGCGCTGAACGGCGCTCTTAATCTTTCGATACTCGACGGATGGTGGGACGAATGGTTTGACGGTAAGAACGGATGGGCGATTCCCACGGCCGATGGCGTTGATGACCCAGATCGACGAGATGATCTTGAAGCAGCAGCACTGTATGACTTGATTGAAAACAAGATAGCGCCGCTTTTCTACGATCGCGGTGCCGACAATGTGCCGTATGGCTGGGTCGAGATGTTGCGACACAATTTGCGAAGTTTGGGACCAAAAGTTCTTGCACGCCGAATGGTGCGCGATTACGTAAACCTTCTCTACGTTCCCGCCGCAGAGTCATCGAGAGTTATGAGTGTCCACGGATTCGCGGTCGCACGAGAACTTGCGGAATGGAAGTCACGAGTGGTGCAGGCGTGGCCGTTTGTGCGCGTCGATCACGTGCAGTCAGAGGATGTGGCCGTAGCGCCCACGTTGGGCATGCACTTGAAGGTTCACGCGCTTGTATGCCTGGGTGGGCTATCGCCTGATGATGTGGACGTGCAACTTGTGCACGGCCGGGTAGATGCCGACGACCGTATTGTGCAACCGGATACGACTGCCTTGACTACGTGTGGTGCAGAGGGCGATACGTGGCGATTTGAAGCGCGAGTGGAGCTCGATCACACCGGACCATTCGGTTATACGGTTCGAGTCTTGCCGCGTCATGAAGGCCTCGCCTCACCTGTCGAGATGGGGCTTCTACGTGTTCCTGTCGGTGGTGCGTTCTAGGGAATTATTCTGCGTGGTGGGCGCGCAGCAGGATCGCGCTGCGGCCGATCACCGGCAGGACGGTCCCTGCAGTGAGGGATTGGGGCTCATGCTGTGTTGAGCGCGTATCCAGAACTGAGGTGTACGAGGTCGCATAGGGCGCACGTGGCAGCACGAAATGGGTGTCCTCCGCGCCGGAATGCAAGATAAGTAGGAACGACTCGTCACGAACTTCGGAACCGTCGGGATTCATGTCCCGGGTACGCCCGTAGAGAAACATCCCCAAGGTGCGCGAATCAGCCGAGTTCCATTCATCTGCGCTGAGCTCGAGACCATCGTCACCAAACCAGGTGAGGTCCTTGGTGACCGACCCTTCCATGGGTTCACCTTCGAAAAATCGGTGTTGGCGAAAGACAGCGTGCTCTTTGCGGATCTGGAGTAAGTCGCGCGTGAAGTCGTAGAGATCGCATTGCCAGTCGGCGTATGTCCAGTTGTACCAAGAAGTGTGATTGTCCTGACAATACCCGTTATTGCTACCGCGCTGCGTGCGCCCAAACTCGTCTCCGCCGAGCAGCATGGGTACGCCCGTAGACAGAATTAGGGTGGTGAGCATGTTGCGAATTTGGCGGCGCCGTAGTTCGTTGATTGCTGGATCAGCTGTCTCGCCTTCGATGCCGTAGTTGTCTGATCGATTGTCGTCTGTGCCGTCCCTATTCCCTTCGAGATTCGCCTCGTTATGTTTGTGGGAGTACGTCACTAGGTCGCGCATCGTGAAGCCATCGTGGGCAGTGATGAAGTTAACGGAGGCAAAGGGTCGGCGCCCCTCTCGGGAGAAAATGTCTGCCGAGCCCGTAAGTCGCCATCCGAGTTCACCGATCGCGGTTGCGCCGCGCCAATAGTCACGCAGATTGTCGCGATAGCGACCGTTCCACTCGGCCCACGGAGATGGGAAGCCGCCGACTTGATAGCCGCCAGGGCCCAGATCCCAAGGTTCGGCGATCAGCTTGACCCGGCGAAGCACAGGATCGGCTTGGACCGCGGCAATAAAGCGCCCCTGCAAATCGACACCGGAGTCGTCACGCGTCAAGGCGGATGCCAGGTCGAACCTAAATCCGTCGACGTGCATTTCTTCGACCCAGTAGCGCAGCGAATCGGTAATCATTTGCAGGACATGTGGCGCTCCGGCATTGAGCGTGTTTCCGCAGCCCGTCACATCGTCGTAGTCGCGGCCGTTGTTGTGGGTGCGGTAGTAGCCGGTGTTGTTAAGGCCACGAAAAGCGAGTGTGGGGCCAGTCTGGCTCGCTTCACACGTGTGGTTGTAGACCACGTCGAGAATGACTTCGAGTCCAGCGCGGTGCAGTTCCTTGACCATCTGTTTGAATTCTGCAACTTGCCCGCCGCGCTCACCACGAGATGAGTAGGCAGCGTGCGGCGCGAAGTAGCCGAGTGTGTTGTAGCCCCAGTAGTTGGTTAATCCGTCCCGCATGAGGTGCACTTCATCGACGAAGTGATGGACCGGCATAAGTTCGACGGCAGTGACGCCAAGGTGAATCAGGTGATTGATGAAAGCGGGGTGACTCAGACCGGCATATGTGCCGCGGAGATACTCCGGAATATCGTGATGACGCGCGGTTGCGCCCTTGACGTGAGTCTCGTAGACGACGGTGTCCCTCCAGGGTGTGCCAAGCAGTTGGTCGCCCTCCCAGTCGAAGTGTCCATCCACCACGATGCT
>JBIHZU010000028.1:0-10922 GCA_044240285.1 Candidatus Nanopelagicales bacterium
GACGTCATCGAGTTGCGGGGGAGTAGGACGGGTCCGAGCCATGCCCCCATCCTGCGGGAAACTGAACGCTCATGCAAGAAATCAGCGGTCAAACTCGCCGTAGACAACGAATATCGTGCTCTTTTTATAGTTTTGGTACGGAATGGACGGTTGGGACTAGTCTTTGGGGGGTCGGCCGAGTGGCCGTAAGACGATCGGAGGGTTCCTCGTGCGTGTTCTGACCAATTTCATCAACGGTGAGCGAGTGGCCGCGGCCGATGGCCAGACCACGGACTTGATCAATCCAACGACTGGTCAGGTGTTCGGGTCCGCACCTCTTTCGGGTGACGAAGATGTCAACCGCGCCTATGCAGCGGCTGAGGCAGCTTTCGTGGAGTGGGGAGACACTACGCCCAGCGAGCGTCAAAAGGCTCTCCTCACTATTGCTGATGCGCTTGAAGCGCATGGCGACGAACTTGTTGCGCTCGAGAGCGAGAACACCGGCAAGGCGATCGCGGTCACCACATCGGAGGAGTTGCCTCCGATGATTGATCACATCCGATTCTTTGCGGGTGCGGCGCGTGTACTTGAAGGACGCTCAGCGGGTGAGTATGCGAAGGGCTTCACGTCCATTATCCGCCGCGAACCCATTGGCGTGGTGGGGCAGGTGACTCCGTGGAACTACCCCATGATGATGGCGGTCTGGAAGTTCGCGCCAGCGCTTGCTGCTGGCAACACCGTTGTACTGAAGCCCAGTGACACAACGCCTGCAAGCACCGTCCGGATGGCGGAGATCATCGCGGAGTCCGGTGCTCTCCCGCCCGGTGTTTTCAATGTGATCTGTGGTGGACGCGACACCGGGCGTGCTCTTGTCTCCCACCCCACGCCACAATTGGTGGCCATCACTGGCTCGGTGCGAGCAGGTATGCAGGTTGCCGAAGCTGCGTCTGCCGATCTCAAGCGCGTGCACCTCGAACTTGGCGGCAAAGCCCCGGTCGTGATCTTCGATGATGCCGATGTCGCTGCAGCTGCAGAGTGGCTTGCCGTGGCCGGGTATTTCAACGCCGGTCAGGACTGCACCGCTGCGACTCGAGTCCTTGCGGCTCCCCGCATCTATGACGACTTTGTAGCCGCACTGGCTGAGCAGGCTCGCAATACAGTGACGACATTTGCTGACGGTCCCGGCGGCGACGGGTTCGTCCCTCCTGTCAACAACGCCGGACAACTCGATCGAGTGCTTGGCTTCTTGTCTCGCACTCCCGCGCATGCCGAGGTCGTGGCGGGTGGGTCGCGTCAGGGGTCGGCGGGCTACTTCGTCGAGCCCACAGTCGTGGCCGGGGTGCGTCAGGATGACGAGATGGTTCAGGACGAGATTTTTGGGCCCGTGATGACTGTCCAAAAGTTTAGTGATGAGGCCGAGGCACTGCGGTGGGCAAATGGCGTGAAGTATGGGCTGGCTTCTTCGGTGTGGACGCGCGATTTCGGGAGGGCCATGCGCATGGCCAAGGGTCTGAATTTCGGCTGCGTATGGATCAATACCCACATCCCGCTCGTCGCGGAGATGCCCCATGGTGGCTTCAAGCATTCCGGCTATGGCAAGGATCTGTCGATGTATGGCTTTGAGGACTACACCCGGATCAAGCACGTGATGGCGTCGCTGGATTAGGACTAACTCCCTCCTCACGGCTCTTGAGGTGGCATGATGGTGCCCGATTCACAATTTCTGCTTAGGAGCTGGCACCCGCAAGTCTTTTCGAACTGGAGGATTTCATGTCCGAGCGTCCGCTCAGCCGTGAGGCGAAGGCACTCATCGCAATGTCCCGAACGTCTCTCTCGAGGCGGCGTATTCTCCAGGTCGCTGGCGTGGGTGGCGTTGCCGCTGTAGTCGCCGCTTGTGGCGCCGGCGGTGGCGACGGGAGTTCTTCCACCGCAGCGCCCTCTCCGACGGTCACGGATAAGTCCGACACTGACAAGACTGTCGTGTGGTCCAACTGGCCGCTCTACATCGACGAGGATGACAGCGGTGGTCGCCCGAGTCTGGCTGCATTTGAAAAGCAGACTGGCATCACAGTGACCTACAACGACGATGTCAACGACAACAATGAGTTCTATGCCAAGGTGCGTACCCAGCTTGAGTCGGGTCAGTCCATTGACCGCGACATTGTGACTCTGACCGACTGGATGGCCGCACTCTGGATCCGCAACGGCTACGTCCAAAAGCTCGATCGGGCTGTCCTGCCTAATGCTGCCAATTTGATCCCTCGCCTCGCAGATGTTGCCTTCGACAAGCCGCGTGACTATTCGCTGCCGTGGCAGTCGGGCTTCGGCGCCCTCGGGTGGAATAAGGCCGCGCTCAAGTCCGTCCTGGGCACAGACACGATGACTTCCATCGACCAACTCTTCGACCCCAAGCTCAAAGGCAAGATCTCGGTGCTTTCCGAGATGCGAGACACGATGGGCATTCTCATCGCCTGGCAGGGCAACGACCCGAGCAACTTCACGGAGGATCAGTTCAATCAAGCTCTTGATGCTCTTCAGAAGCAGATTGATTCAGGTCAGATTCGTCAGGTTGCGGGCAATGACTACGCCGGCGCAATGGAAAGCGGCGATGTGACTGCCGTGATCGGCTGGTCGGGTGACATGTTCCAACTCGGCCCTGACTTCGGTGTTGGGCTGCCAGAGACTGGCGGCATGTTGTGGACCGACAACATGATTATCCCCGCGTCGTCCGAGCACGCCAAAAACGCGTCGATTCTCATGAATTACTACTACGACCCGAAGGTCTCCGCCGAAGTGGCCGCCTATGTGCAGTACATCTGCCCCGTGGCCGGCGCCAAGGAAGAAATGGCCAAGATCGATCCGGCACTGGTGGACAATCAGTGGATTTTCCCAAGCGACGAGACCTTCGCGAAGTCATATGTATTCATGGAACTCACTCCGGAGCAGGATGAGAAATACCAGCGGGCGTTCCAGAAGGCGATTGGGAACTAGTAGTGAGCGAGCCGCGGCGCGCCACCCCGGTAGAGGACCTCAACCTTGTCAAGCTGTCCAAGATTTACGGTGGACTTGCCGCAGTCGATGACCTAACGCTCACCATCCCTGGTGGATCCTTCTTCGCCCTTCTTGGTCCGTCGGGTTGTGGCAAGACCACCACGCTGCGGATGGTGGCCGGGCTGGAGAACCCCACTTCGGGGCAGATGTTCGTGGGTGCGCAGGAGATAACGGACCTCAAGGCATACAAGCGTCCGGTAAATACCGTCTTTCAGTCCTATGCGCTATTCCCGCACCTAGATATTTTCGAAAATGTGGCCTTCGGCCTGCGGCGGCGTGGTGTCAAAGACGTAACTGGCCCAGTGGAGCGAATGCTCGAGCTCGTCGAACTCACCTCAATGGCTCGTCGCAAGCCAGGGCAACTCTCAGGCGGGCAGCAACAGCGAGTCGCTGTTGCGCGTGCGCTCATTAATGAACCAGATGTGCTCCTGCTTGACGAACCTTTGGGCGCTCTAGACCTGAAGTTGCGTCGCCAGATGCAGATTGAACTCAAGCGCATTCAGGTCGAAGTGGGTACTACTTTTGTGCACGTTACCCACGACCAAGAAGAGGCCATGACTATGGCCGACACGATCGCGGTGATGAACCAGGGTCGGATTGAACAACTTGGTGCCCCCACACAAATCTATGAAAATCCCGCTACGGCATTCGTCGCCAACTTCCTCGGGCAGTGCAACCTCGTTCCGGGGCAGATCACTGGCGGCGATGGCGACAATGCTGTCCTCAGCGCTAACGGCTTTAACTTTTCTGTGCCGAGGTCGCGCATCCACGCCGCGGGCTCATCAGCAATTCTTGGTGTCCGGCCGGAGAAAATCACGATGTATTGGGCCGATGAACCACTCCCGGCAGGCCACAACCGACTAGAGGGCACCGTAACCGATGTGTCGTTTACCGGCGTGTCGACCCAATATCTCGTCAAAGTGCCGTGGGGCCAAGAGCTCGTCGTCTTTGAGCAGAACCTCAGTCTTGAGGAGCTCTCCCGCCGCGGCGAGCACGTACAGATCGGTTGGGCTCCAGGACACACCTTCGCCCTCGATGGCGCAGAGGATATTACCGCCGGAATGGGCTCACACGTGGTGGGAGCATGACCATCGCGGCCGCAGTCGGGCCGGCGCGGCGTCGAGCGCGGATCGCCTACCTACTGCTGCTGCCTGGCGTTGCCTGGCTCGCGATCTTTTTCATCATCCCGTTAATTTCACTGTTCTTCACATCACTGCAGGTTTCGACCGGATCGTCAGGCAAATACAAGGCTGGATTCAACTGGCGTAACTACGTCGAGGCATTGTCGGAGTACTGGGAGTTCTTTCTCCGAGCATTGATCTATGCGGGTATTGCCACAGTGCTCGCGCTTGTCATCGCGTATCCGCTTGCCTACTTCATCGCACTCAAGGCCGGTCGCTGGCGTGCGCTCATGCTGGTCCTCGTGGTGGCGCCTTTCTTCGCATCCTTCCTCTTGCGCACGTATGCGTGGAAGACGATCCTTGCCGACGATGCGGTGATCACTCAGACCCTGAACGCGCTGCATTTGTTGCCAGATGGGCGCATTCTTAACACGTCAATAGCGGTTATCGCAGGACTCACCTACAACTTCCTGCCGTTCATGATTCTGCCGTTGTACGCCGCGTTGGACAAGATTGATCCTCGGCTTATTGAGGCGGGAAGTGACCTTTATGCCTCTCCCTTCACGACCTTTCGCAAGGTGACGTGGCCGCTCTCTATGCCGGGCGTCGTCGCGGGCACGTTGTTGACATTCATTCCTGCAGCAGGCGACTACATCAATGCTGAACTGCTGGGGTCCACCAAGGACAAAATGATCGGCAATGCCATCCAGACGAACTTTATTGAGTTTCGTGACTATCCGATGGCGAGCGCATTGTCATTCATCCTGATGGCGTCGATCTTGATCATCGTCACTGTCTATATTCGTCGAGCAGGGACGGAGGAGTTGGTCTAATGGCGTGGCTGCGCAGCAAACTCCTCGGCATTGTTGCCGTTCTCGTACTCGTCTATCTTTTCGTGCCGATCGCAGTTGTCGCGGTCCTGTCCTTCAATGATCCGGAAGGCAAATTCAACATCTCGTGGAACGAATTCTCGCTGAGCGCATGGGGCAACCTCTGCGGGGTTGCGGGCGTTTGTCAGTCTTTCATCCTCAGTATTGAGATTGCCCTCATTGCTACGCTGATCGCGACCGTATTTGGCACCATGATCGCTCTTGCCCTAGTGCGTTACCGATTCCGTGGTCGAGGGGCAGCTAACTCCTTGATCTTTCTGCCTATGGCAACACCTGAGGTCGTCCTAGGCGCGAGCCTGCTTGCGCTATATCTCAACCTAAGGTTGCCGCTCGGCTTCTGGACAATCCTCATCGCACACATTATGTTCACGATTTCCTTCATCGTCGTTGCCGTGAAGGCTCGACTGCAAGGAATGGATCCGCGCCTTGAGGAAGCCGCGCAGGACCTCTATGCGAGTCCATGGCAGACATTCAGGTTCGTGACCTTCCCGCTCGTCTTGCCAGGCATCCTCGGCGCGGCGCTGCTTGGCTTCGCTTTGTCGTTTGACGACTTCATCATCAGCAACTTTGCCTCTGGCACCACGGTTACGTTCCCGATCTTCATTTGGGGCGCGGCGCAACGTGGTATCCCCGTGCAGGTCTATGCACTGGCCACGTTGGTATTCGCCTTGGCGCTGGTGGGCACAATCGTTGGTCAGATTGTGTCCTCGCGTCGTCGACGAAAGCTCGCCGCTTCGTCCTAATCGGCGTAGTCTTGGGCCATGCTGTACGGCCGTTCAGTATCCACCGAGGCTCTCGGGCTGGTTGCTGACGTCCAGACAACCCCGTTTTGGCTCGACGATGCCCGTCGCCCTGAGCCGAGCCAACCCCTCCAGGGTGAGGTAACTGCCGACCTCGTGATCGTCGGGGGAGGGTTCACCGGTCTCTGGGCTGCCCTGCACGCGATTGAGCGCAACCCTCGACGCGACGTGTTGCTGATCGAGGGCGATCGCATCGCGAATGAAGCGACCGGCCGCAATGGCGGATTCGTCTCAGCATCCATCACGCATGGCCTCGCCAATGGGCATGGTCGCTGGCCCGCTGAGATGCCCGAGCTATTGCGTTTGGGCAATGCAAACCTCGATGCCATTGAGGCCTTCATCATGAGGGAGGGCATCGACTGTGACTTCGTGCGCGATGGAGACTTAACCGTTGCGACACAGGGTTATCAGGTGAAGATGCTGCAGGACCATGTGGAGTTGGCCACGAAATACGGCGAGAGTGCGACATGGCTCGATAGAGAAGAGATACAAGCCCGCGTGCGGTCGTCTGCATATCTCGGTGGCGTGTGGTCGCAAGGCTCGACTGCAGTGGTGAATCCCGCGAGGCTGGCGTGGGGTTTGGCAGACGTTGCTCGGCGTAAAGGCGTACGGATTGCTGAAGGAACGCGACTCATAGACATGCAACGCGATGGTTCCGGGATGCGTGTGAGAACAAAAACCGCAACTATTCACGCCCGTCGAGTTCTGTTGGCGACGGGTGCTGGGCCCTCACCCGTGCGGACACTCAAGCACTACATCGCGCCCGTCTATGACTACGTCCTGGTGACCGAGCCACTCACTCCCCAGCAGCATGCTGACATCGGCTGGAACGACTTCTCGGGAGTCGACGATGCTGGCAACCAATTCCACTATTACCGCCGCACGAGTGATGGGCGAATTCTGTGGGGTGGATTTGATGCGGTCTATCACCGCGGCAATGGGTTTGGGCCTCAGCACGATGTTGATCGCGAGTCCTTCGGTCGACTGGCTCAGCACTTCTTTGCAACTTTCCCACAGCTGAGTGGCGTGAACTTTACGCACGGCTGGGGCGGTGCGATCGACACGTGTTCGCGCTTTGCCGCATTTTGGGGTCGTGGCTACTCAGGTCGAGTGTCGTACGTGGCGGGCTACACCGGGCTTGGTGTCGGGACCTCGCGATTTGGAGCCGAAGTGGCCCTTGATCTGCTTGACGGCATCGACTCGCCCGCCACCAGACTCTCGATGGTTCGCACTAAGCCGCTCCCATTCCCACCTGAACCTGCACGCTCTATCGGTATCGACCTGATGCGGCGTGCGCTAGCCCAAGCTGATGAGCGTGAGGGTCATCGCAATCTTTGGCTGCGCACTATGGACCGTCTTGGCCTGGGTTTCGACTCATAAGCGCGCTTGACCTCTAGGCTGCAACTATGACGCGCTATGGCGGGCAGTTCGGCCCAGACTTCACCTTCCTTGGTGTTCCGGCTTGCGACCTTGACGACCCGTCGACATACGAAGGTGCCGACGTTGTCATCATTGGCGCACCATTTGACGGCGGCACCTCTTACCGATCGGGTGCCCGATTCGGCCCCCAAGCGATGCGAGCTGCGTGCTATCTCGCACACGACGGATCACGGCCTTCGCTTGCCTTGCGGGTTGATGGCCTGCGAGACATGAAGGTCGTTGATGGCGGTGACGTCATGATGTTTAGCGGCGATGCTGCGACTTCGTGCGCCTCACTTGAGACGGTCGTGCAGCGAGTCGCTGAGAGTGGTGCGATTCCACTGATTCTCGGTGGTGATCACACGATCACCTGGCCCGATGTCACAGGTGTGGCACGTGCTCGTGGTTGGGGTCGCATCGCTGTGCTGCACTTTGATGCCCATGCAGACACTGGCGACATCGAGTTTGGTGCACTGATCGGCCACGGCCAGCCCATGCGCCGACTCATTGAGTCCGGCGCTGCTCGTGGCGATCGCTTCTTGCAAATCGGTCTGCGTGGCTATTGGCCGCCACCCGATGTCCTCGATTGGATGGCCGAGCAAGGCATGCGTTCGTACGAGATGACGGAGATTGTGCATCGTGGGCTTGATGTCTGTCTGGACGAAGCATTCGTGATTGCGATGAATGAGTGCGATGGAGTCTTCCTCTCCGTCGACATTGATGTAGTGGACCCAGGTCATGCACCGGGCACTGGCACACCTGAGCCCGGCGGGCTGTCGTCGCGTCAGTTACTCGATGCCGTACGGCGTATCTGCCTAGAACTTCCTGTATTTGGCCTCGACGTTGTGGAGGTTTCTCCACCGTACGATCATGCGGACATCACCGCGCTGCTCGGCAATCGTGTGGTGCTCGAGGCGTTGTCCGCGATCGCTCGGCGCCGCTATGACGCTGAGCACGGCACGACATGGGATCCCTCGACACCACTTCTTGATCGCTAGGGGGCGCACATGGCTCTTCGTTGGGAACAGCTCACCGTGGATGCCGCTAACCCGCATGCGCTCGCGGTGTGGTGGGCGGAAGCTCTGGAGTGGATCATCGTCTCTGAAGAGGAGTACGAAGAGAGTGAAGAGGTCGAGATCCGCGAGGCAATGGATGTTTATCCCGGTCTACTCTTTCTCGCTGTCCCAGAATCTAAGGCCGGAAAGAATCGCCTACACCTTGACCTTCGTCCCGATGATTGCGACGCCGAGGTCGAGCGACTGCTCGCGCTCGGTGCGCGGCGCGTGGACATCGGCCAGGGCGAGCAGTCGTGGGTAGTTCTTGCAGATCCCGAAGGCAACGAGTTCTGCGTGTTGAGTTCACGCGGCGACTAAGTCTGCGGACAGCGCATTCTTTGCGCAGTTTTGCAGGTTAAACCAGGAAAATCGCGCAAAGTTGAAGGTGAGGGCCAGATTACCGGTTAAACCCGCAATCCTGCCCAAACCTCAAGAATCCACAGACGATAGCGCCATAAAAGGACTTTGGTAATACTCCCACCTACCGCTTGACGTCCCACCAAATTGTGGCGAGGTTGCGTGTCTGATCAGGCATCTCAACTAACGCAGCTGCGACATCATCAATTCGTGACTCCGACAGACACAAACGCATACACACATCAGCCGCACGTTCGTGCGCATTCAATTGAACTCGACCTTCAGGTTCACTGAACTCGATCAGCTGTGCGTCGTAGCCTGCTGCGCGTGCAATGACCAAGGCATCGGTAGCACTCGGTGCAGTGGGCCGATCGAGTCCCCAGAACTTCTCCCACAGTGGATTGAGCCACGACAACGGATGACGTGTCGGGATCTCGATGATTACGCGCCGTAGCGCATGTGCGTTGAGTGCATCGAGGAACGGTACGAGATCGGGAACGTTGAACAACACGTGATGACATACGACGACGTCGGCTTCGGGTACGTCGTCGGCGACCGCGGGCCAATCTCCGAGATAGGTGGCCGAGCCCGCTCCGGCACGCAGCGCGGCTCCAGTGAACGCATCAAGCATTCCCTGCTGGTGATCGACACCCGTGACATGCGATGCCGGGGGCACCAGCGCCATTGCAGCCCGTCCGCCGCCACAGCCGATATCGAGAACGCTGCCGCCGGTCGGTAACGCGGCCTGGGCGGTCGCGTGGCTGGGGGAGTCGGGGATAGGCCCGTCGGGGACGAGGAAGCGCTTGACCTGATGGGTCCATGGGGCGATCGCGGCCTGTTGGAGGATTTCGGCGGGAATCGCCCAGGAGGCGAGATCTTCGGACCACGTCTGGGCTGCACTCATGTCCTCACGTTAGCCCCGCCCATGATCCCGAGGTTCGAAATGCGGGGTTGACGACTGTCAGTGGGGTGGCCTAGCCTCTATATCGAACACCTGTACGAAATCTATCCCAAGGAGTCTGATGACCCGCCGCTATGCAGATCCCGTCTCCGTGGAGACGGTGCTGCGCCTCGAGGCCAGCGAGCGGCCGAGCGCCCCACATGCCTTCCGGTGGCGGGGCCGGCGTTATCTCGTGCGCGAAGTCCTCGCCTACTGGATGGCTGCTGGAGTCTGGTGGCGACCGTTCACCGCGAGTCGCCGCACCGAACTGCCCGCTGACCGAGCGGTCTGGCGGGTCGAGACCGACACCGGCGGGGTCTTTGACCTCTCCCGCGACACCGCGACAGGCCGATGGTCCGTCACTCAAGTTCACGACTGAAGTACCCCGCATTTCATCTAGGAGGAACCATGGCAATTCCACAACCCACTCGTCTGCCGCAGGCCGCGTACGACCTCGTGCAGTCCGCTAGTCGCTCTATCACGGAAGCAAGCGTCACTGAGACCATCACACAGCGATACGCACATGCCTACATCGCTGCATTGCGTGCTGCTGCTGCAGTCCTCGCTGCACGTGCACGTCCCACGCGTGGCCGTCCACGCAGCGTTTGGTTGCTACTGCCCAAGGTCGCACCCGATCTGACTGAGTGGGCGATCTTCTTCTCGTCTTGCTCTGCCAAGCGCATTGCCGCAGAGGCAGGCAGTCGCACTGCAGTGAGTGCACGTGACGCCGATGACCTATTGCGTGACGCCAACTCATTCCTGGCGCTCGTCGCCGATCAGCTCGGTGTTCACTATCAGGCACCACTGCATCCGGTCGGGGTGTGACTGCGCACCTGCGGGTGGCTTCCGGATTCTCCTTGAGATATGGGGCATGCCGCCCCGATGCATTGGTTAAGCGCGCTGCTGTGCTCGGCCAAGAGGTTCTTGCGCTCACTGATCGCGATGGTGTTTACGGCGCCGTACGCTTCGCGATTGCCTGTGCTCAAGCCGGCATCTCTCCCGTGCTGGGCGTCGATCTCGCGACTGCGCCATTGTTGCCTGTCGCCACACAGCGACAGCGAACTCCCGCACATGGTGGCACTTGGCGCGATCGTTCTGATCCGCGCGCAGTTTTGCTCGCCCGCGGGCGGCAAGGCTGGGCATCGTTGTGTCGTGCCGTCAGCATTGCGCATGCCGAGCGTGGCGATCCCCGACTGTCAATCACGGATGCGCCCGATCTTGACACTCGTGGTCTCGTTGTTCTACTCGGTCATGACTCCGAGGTAGGCCATGCACTTGCGGTTAATCGGCCCGATCTCGCCACTGCGGCA
>JBIHZU010000222.1:0-3108 GCA_044240285.1 Candidatus Nanopelagicales bacterium
GCTTCGTGACTAGGGCTGCGCGGTGTGTCCTCGTCAGGCCCTTGGTCGGGCGCTCCTTCGGTCGCCACAAGCCCGCCGGGCACAATGCGGTGACAGACATCGCACGACCATTCGCAGCGGCTTCAAGCGCTATCCAGCCGCCCATGGAATTGCCGACTAGGTGTGCCGTGTCGATGCCTTCAGAATCTAGGAAGTCCTCCAGGGCACGGGCAAGGTCCTGCGGTGTCGTGGGGTTCGTAGTGGTGAGGGAGGGGGAGTCGCCATGCCCAGGCAGATCGATCGCATACGTAGTGAAGTCCTCGGCGAGTTCGTGGGCGATGAGGTCCCAGGCTCGCCTAGATGAGCTCAGTCCGTGAATGAGGACCAACGGCGGTCCGGAACCGTTCACATCGCGAGCAAGTGCAGAGCCCACAATTGCCGTCTCGCTCATGTGACCGCTCGTCGCGCGCCCAGCGGCCACGAGCCGTCCACCGACTCCCAGTCGCCACCTTTGTCCTTGAGCCAGGCTGCAAAGTTGTCGGCCCACTCACGGTTCCAGTTTTGCTGGAGTTGGGCGGCTTCTTCGGGGGTCCAGGTGCGCCAGGGCACAAGTTCGGCGAGGCCCTCGGTGACCAAGATCGCAGCAGTGGCATCTGCCGCCGACTCGTGAGGTGCGGTGAGTTCCACACCAAAGCGAAGAACGGCTTCTGCGAGCGTCTTCTTGCCTTTGCGATATCGCTCTGCGTTGCGCCAGATGACAAGTGGATCGAGAACTGGGCCGATAGTGATCGGTGGCAAGCCGTGGCGCACCAACTCTTCCGTCACCACTCGTAGGTCATAGGCGGCGTTATAGATTACGACCACGTCACCGTTACGCCAGGTATCGCTCAACGAACACGCGACTTCTTCGACTACTTCGCTCGCGGCACGTCCATGAGTGCGGGCATGGTCAGTGGTGATGCCATGAACGGCTGTTGATCCCGCTGGAATCTCGATGCCCGGATCGGCTAGCCAGTTACGGTCGGCCTCGCCAATCGTGCACAGTGATGCTGTGACGATGCGTGCTTCGTACGGATCGACACCGGTTGTCTCCAGATCGAAACCCACCAGAGTGCGTCCGCCGAGTGGTGCTGAATTGCTCATGCATGCACGCTAGTTGGCTGCGAAGGCTTCTGCGACGACATCGAGACCTTCTGTGAGTAACTCATCGGGAATCGTGAGCGGTGGCAGGAAGCGGATGACATTGGAGTAGGTGCCGGCTGTAAGGAGCACGACGCCATGGCCGTGGCAGTACTTGGCGACCGCCGAAGTCACAGCAGGATCTGGATCCTTAGTGCCCGCCTTGACTATCTCTATAGCGAGCATGGCGCCTCTACCGCGAATTTCGCCGATTCGAGGATCTGTGGCAGCGAGAGCGCGCAGGCGGGGCAACATCAAAGACTCGATTTGTCGAGCACGGGAGTTTAGGTCCTGCTCTTCCATCGACTGCATTGCACCCAGTGCGGCAGCACACGCCACCGGATTGCCGCCGTAGGTGCCGCCGAGTCCGCCGGGATGTACCGCGTCCATCAATTCGGCTCGCCCAGTGACAGCAGCTAGCGGAAGCCCTCCGGCCATGCCTTTGGCAGTGGTGATGAGATCAGGAACGATGCCTTCGTGCTCGCAGGCAAACCATGAGCCTGTGCGACAGAACCCGGTCTGAATTTCGTCGGCAACGAACACTATGCCGTTGTCACTGGCGTACTTACGAATCGCCGGAAGAAAACCAGGGGCAGGCACAATAAATCCACCCTCGCCCTGGATCGGTTCGATGATGATGGCTGCCACTTGATCAGCACCAACTTCTTTATCGATGCGTAGTGTCGCGCGTGCAGCCATCTCTGCTCCGCTGACGTCACCATCTCGGAACGGGTACGACATAGGCATGCGGTAGACCTCGGGCGCAAATGGGCCGAAGGAATGTTTGTAAGGCATGTCCTTTGCCGTGAGGGCCATCGTGAGATTGGTGCGCCCGTGATAGCCATGCTCGAACACAATGACGGCCTGACGTTTGGTTGCTGCGCGCGCAATCTTGACGGCGTTCTCGACCGCCTCTGCGCCTGAGTTAAAAAGTGCGGATCGCTTAGCGTGATCTCCGGGAGTGAGACGATTGAGTTGTTCACACACTTCTACGTAGCCGTCGTACGACACGACCATGAAGCACGTGTGAGTGAGACGCGCGGCTTGTTCACTCACTCGCGCAGCAACCTCCGGATTGGCGTTGCCCACCGTAGTCACAGCGATACCTGAGCCGAGGTCAATGAATGAGTTGCCGTCGACGTCGACAATTACACCACCGCCAGCAGCCCGCGCGAAGATAGGCACAGTCCCGCTGACACCGGCGCTAACTGCCGCGCTGCGACGAGCGAGCAGTGCCGCAGAACGGGGCCCGGGGATTTCGGTGACCAAGCGGCGCACCTGAGGAAGGTCGGGCCCTCCGATGACGGGCAGGGACTGGTCGATGGCGGTCATGGTTCCTCCTTGGTCAGGACGAGGGTATGCCCGTCGGGCCACCTTTGCGGCGGAGGATGGGGGAGACTGGTGCCGTGAGCCGCCGCGATGTCGTGATTCTGGGGAGCACCGGGTCGATCGGGGTGCAGGCCCTTGACGTGATTCGACGCAATCCGAGCAGCTTTCGGGTGGTGGGGCTGGCTGCGGGAGGATCGGACCTGGAATTGCTCTGCGCACAAGCGCTGGAGTTTGGTGTGCCGCACGTTGCAGTGGGTCGAATCGACGCCTTGGAGCGTCTTGCAGGGCTTCTTTCGGCAACCTCCACTCACGTCAGTGGTGGACACGATGCGGTTGCCGACCTTGCTGCACTGCCATGTGACGTCGTTCTCAATGGAATGGCCGGTTCTGCTGGTCTCGTGCCTACTTTGCGCGCTCTGGAAGCTGGCTCGACCTTGGCTCTCGCCAATAAGGAGTCATTGATCATCGGTGGCCCCCTGGTCAATGCGATCGCGGGTCCAGGGCAGATCGTGCCGGTCGACTCGGAGCACTCTGCGCTCGCGCAGTGTCTACGCGGTGGGCGCGCTGCTGAGGTTCGTCGTCTGATCTTGACCGCAAGTGGTGGGCCCTTCCGGGGACGGA
>JBIHZU010000223.1:0-3105 GCA_044240285.1 Candidatus Nanopelagicales bacterium
GGCGACGGAATCTCACCGTTCGGCAAGGGTGGCTACGAGATTGCAGCACTCGCGGCCGGTGGCGTGATTGAAGCCGTTGATGCAGTTGTGGAAGGTCGGGTGACCAATGCGTACGCACTTGTGCGCCCACCTGGCCACCACGCCATTAGTTCGATGGGCATGGGATTTTGCATCTTCAGCAATCTCGCTATTGCCGCTGCGCACGCCATCGCTGCTCGCGGCGTCGAGCGCATCGCGATTCTCGACTGGGACGTCCACCACGGCAACGGGACTCAGTCCGCGTTCTATGGCAATCCCAACGTCCTGACAATCTCGCTACACCAGGACAACGTTTTCCCACCAGGTAGTGGCGCGCTGAACGAGCGCGGTGAAGGCGCGGGAGTCGGCTATGCGCTCAATGTGCCTCTGCCACCTGGCACAGGTGACGGTGGATACCTCTCGGCAATGGATGAAGTTGTAACGCCGGCAATCACTTCCTTCCGGCCCGACCTCATACTCGTGGCATCCGGATTCGACGCCAGTGCGATGGATCCGCTGTCACGCCAGTTGGTTACTTCAGAGGGTTACCGCTCCATGACCACTCGCCTGATGGACGTTGCGGCTGCCACCTGCGATGGGCGAATTGCCATGTCGCATGAAGGTGGCTACAGCCCGGTATACGTACCCTTCTGCGGACTGGCTGTCGTCGAGACGCTCGCAGGCATTACGACTATGCCGGATCCGTTCCTGCCCATCGTGGGTGGATTCGCAGGGCACGAGCTTCAACCACATCAGTCCACCGTGATTAATGAGGCAGCGGGATTCATCAAGGACATCCACTGATCATTAAGGCGCGGACGCAATAGCTGTCATTCACTGAAGCTCACTCGACTTCAGTGTTTCAACTACGGACTAACCGAGTTTGAACGCGATGCGTGCCATGCCTTCTTGTGGGAGAGCACAAGTACGCACGCGATCGCGCCTAGGGCAAAAACGATGCCCTGGACGCCATAGACGAAGAATCGCGCCAAGGCGGGGTCGCTCATCCAATCGGTCACTGCTCTGCTGAGGTTCTTCACCGACCAGATCGAAATGCCGATGATGGTGATGATGACCGCAGGTCGACCAATCCGGAGTATGAGGTGCTCTACGTGGTTGATCACGGAGATCGCAATAAGAACTGGGCCTACAACACTGAGTACGCCATCCACTTGGTTGTTTGGCGACGAACTCTGCTCAATGAAGCTAATGCCATAAATCAGCATGCCCACGCCAAGAATGAGGAGTTGGAAGAAGGACGCATGAATTTCAGTGGCCACTTTCCTGCTACCACGCTCTAGACGGCGCTCTTTTCGCAGAAGCACGAGAAATGTGCCGATCGCCCCAAGAGTCCAAGCGGTTCCCCACGCAATATATGAGTAGAGCAATCCACCTGACGTGCCTCGAAATTCTGGGTTGATCACATAAGGAGCCCACACGGCCGACACTGCCACGATCGCGAGGTTGAAAAAGATGAGTGCTGGCAGCCCGAAGCGCGGTCGATGATGATCGAGATGGTAAAGAATCGCGACTGCCAGAGACAGCGCCCCCAAAACCAACAGAGTGAACTCGAACCTCCCATCCGGCGGCGCCCAACAGATGAGGGACTGACCCACGGCGAGGGCAAGGAAGCCGATCGCTGCACACCATACCGAAGTACGGGTCACGTGGATCGGTTCTGCTTCGCGCTCTGCACGGGACATTCGCAAAGTCCACGCGACTAGTTCGTCAACCTGATCAGCCATGTTGGCACTCCTAAACCTCGACAGGACTATAGAGCACCGCTGAAGGACCGGCGTTGCGCACCATGCGGCGCCTCATGTCGAAGCCCCGCGGTGATCTTCCTTTAGGAAGTAATGTCCTTACGGTCGAATCTCAACACTGCGATTGCGACGAACACGGCGAAGAATGCCACAGCGTACGAGGCCCCGATCGCCATGTCATTCCACAGGATCGTCTCCCCGAGGGCGTCCACCCAGGAGTTCGAATAATGCGTCGGCAAGAAACGCCGCAAATCGCCTAGGGCGTCGATCTGATCGAGGATGCCCATGAGAATGAGCAGCAGTACAGCGGCACCGACCGCACCAAGCGGCACGTCTGTCAGCACGCTCATCAGGAAAGCAAGCCCTGCTGGCACGAGCAGCTGAATCGCAATGTAGGCCGCCACAATGGCGAGGCGTTGCCACGAGGTGGTGGCATCGAACGAGCCACCCAGGGGGTTGACCAAGGGCGCTGATCCGAAGACGACGAGTGCGATCACAAAGGACACGATGACGAGAACGAGTACAGCGGCGCCCGTGAGCAGAAGGCCGACGATGATCTTCGCGCGCACGAATCTGCGTCGTGGCACAGGGGCCGCGAGCAAGTAGCGCAACGTTGACCACGAAGCTTCGCTGGCGACAGTGTCTCCGAGGAACATGGCGGCAAGGATCCCCAGCAGGAATCCCGACGTGAACAACAGCATTGTGAGCGTGAAGTTCCATGGCCCAGCTGTCGCGAGGCCCACCAGATCGAAGTCGCCATCTCCCACAGGACTGGATCCGCCCCACTTGACCGCTGCCGTAACCACAAGCGGAAGAGCGACCATGACGGCGAACACAGCGATCGTGCGCACCCGGCGAAGTTGACGTACGAGTTCGACGCGCACCGTGAGTGTCGCACGCGGCGTATAGGACTGGATATCGATTGTCATGCTTCCACCTGATGCCCTTCTCCCACGAGTTTGAGAAACACGTCCTCAAGTCGCAGGTCGCGTCGCCCGCCTAAGAGCGTGTCCACCGTGCCTGAGTACAACAGACGACCGTGATTCATGACTACGACATGGCTACAGGTCTGCTCAACCTCGCTCAGCAAGTGTGACGACACGATCACGGTCTTGCCCTTCGCCGCGTAGTTGTGCATCACGTCGCGCATCTCGCGGATCTGCGGCGGATCAAGACCATTAGTCGGTTCGTCGAGCACAAGCAGGTCTGGGAGGCCGAGCATTGCTTGCGCAATGCCCAGTCGCTGTCGCATGCCTTGGCTGTAGGTGCGAACACGTCGATTGATTGCCGCACCGAGCCCCGCGATCTCAAGTACCTCGTCGAG
>JBIHZU010000224.1:0-3086 GCA_044240285.1 Candidatus Nanopelagicales bacterium
GGCACAGTCACGACAGGGTTTAACGATGCTGCCACGTGGTGGCACGCCTCCCCTATTTCGTTGTCCACAGGCGCATGCACTGTTGGTCGGTGGGCTTGTCGGGCCCCGTCGCTAGGCTGTTGCTCACGCTCTTGAGGGGGAGGCACGATGACGCGCAACGAAGATTCGGGTTCGATGAAGGTCGTACAGGTGATCGCCGCGATTCTTGCGGCTGCCGCAGGTGTGTGGATCTTGTTGATCACGTGGACTGCGTTCTTTGGTGGTCAGGCGCCGCTGTCGCCATGGGAGTTCACCGGCGTCAATCTTGCTCGCGGACTGTTGTGGCTGTTCATCCTTGACCCGATCGTGCTGACGGTCGTCTACTGGGGATTCATGCTGCTCATGCTGCCGCTGATCACACTCGCGTCGTGGATCGGTGGGCGCAAGGACGCTTGATTCCCGCGTTGGCGATGAGTGCTACGGATGTGGGCCGATTGTGATGATCGTGATCGCGTCCGAGCCTGGCCCGAGGTACAAGTAGATGCGCCACGCGCAGGGCTACCTGTTCCGTCGAAGAATTGGATTTCCACAGGTTTAGAAAATATCCCGAAAGCACTTGACACTCGTACGCCCGTTCGATTAAAGTCCCTCTATCAGTTAATCCACGAGGGGAGGTCCGCATGAGCATCACCGAGATCGCGCTCGCTGACCTCACCGCGACCTGGCGCGTGCCGGTCGAGTGGGTCTACGAGTTCAGCGACTTCCACGGCGATGCGGTCGACACGGCGAGCCTGCGTGAGTTGCAAGAAGAGCTGCTCGACGTGATGACCCGTATGAACGAGGCCGTCGCTGGGCTCCCCCTCGCGATGTCCACCGACGACGAGGTGGGCGAGGTGCTCCTTGATCTCGTCGCTGTGCAACGCCGTGCGGATGCCGCGATTAGTGACGTCGCCGGGCGATTTTCGGGCGGCAATGTATGGCCGGCAGAGGGGTGCCGGTCGGCGCGCGATTGGGTACGACGCCACACCAACGCGAGCTCTGGCGACGCGGGGCTGCCGTTTGACTCCGCGATCTGGATGCGGCGCTACCCATTCATGGCGCAGGCGTGGCGCGACGCCACGATCTCGCGACGTCACATGCGCGCACTCGACCACATGCACAAAACCTTCCCGCGCCTCTCCCCCGCGCTGACGCAGATCGAAGCCGAGCTCGCGGAGGGCGCGAAAGACCTCGACCCCGCCGCATTCGGCAACACACTCCTGCGCACCTTGCAGCGCATCGATCCCGACGCGATCGACGAGGCCGAGGCAAAGCGTCGTCGCGACTCCTACGGCTTCCGCGCTTCCACACTGCCCGACGGCTCTGTACTTGTCGACGGCCTGCTGCCCGCAGAAGTCGGAGCACAACTCATCTCGGCGCTTGGGTCTGCACGTGATGCGATTCGCAATCGCGAGGCGGCTGAGTTGGCGGCCAAACTCGCTGCGTGTGGATGCGAAGACGCCGGGTGGTGCAAGCATGCCGAAGTCATCATGTCCGAGCAGCCACTTCCTGATGCCAGTGTGCCCAGCGACACCAAGCCCAGCCTCGCCAGTCGCAATGTCGAAGCACTCGGCCTCATCCTCGACGCAGCTGCAGCAGCCACGGGCGACGCGCGCTTGCCCGACACCGGCGGCGAGCGGCCAGTTGTGCACATCACCATCGACTCGCAGTCGCTCATCGATCAGGGCAGTGCGTCGCCGGGGTGGATTCAGTCGCTCACCGGCACACAGATCACGCCGATCACCGCGACCGCAGCGCAGCGGCTCTCCTGCGATGCGGTCGCACAGCTGCTGGTGCTCAATCCGGCCGGCGATCTCGATGCGATCAGCGCGAAGTGGCGCATCACTCCCCCACACATGCGCCGCGCGATCCTCACCCGCGACCACGGCAAGTGCAGATTCCCTGGCTGCCACGCGCAGATTCGCGAAGTACACCATGTCATTCACTGGGCAAGGGGCGGCAAGACGACATCCGACAACCTCGTCGGCTTATGTAGTCATCACCACCACTTAGCTCACGAAGGCGGGTGGAGTCTGTCCGGAGATCCCAACCGGACTCTGCGATTCACTAACCCCGCGGGTCGAGTGTGGGATTCGGATCCACCGCTACGCGATTGACGTAGTCCTCAAGCGCCCGGCGCGCTAACGCCGAAATACTCAATCCCTCTTGCTGCGCAATAGCTGTTGCGCGCTCGCGTAAATCTGGCGTGAGCCTGAATCCGATCGTGGGTGACTCTGCCGGTTTGCCATCGAGCGAGGGGCGACCGCGTTGGGGGTATATCCACTCCACACGTCCCGCGTCGTAAGCCTCATCAAACTCCGCGAGCATCGCAGCTACCGTCTTCTCGTCGTACTTTTTATCCAATTCGGTCAACTTCGGCTTCTTCTTAGTGGTCTTCTTACTCACGATCGTTGCCCCCTTTCAAAGTCCCAATAGAATTTGGGTCGCATGTCCATGGCGTGGATGACAACCCAATGATCAAGCTCCACTACAACAACCAGTTCAAGTCGCCTTCCAGTGTCGTCAGTGCCTAAGAACGTGACCCGTTCACCAGCCATCACCGCAGTCGGATCTGGCCAATAAATCACCGGGTTGGCCAGAACATGGCGCATGCGTTCGCGGCCGATCCGGTGCTTACGAGACGACTGAGTGAACTCCACCCAGACGCGACCAATTATTGTGAAACAGTATTGGCCTGTCAAGGCAGGACACGGGGACGTAGAAATGGCACGTGAGCAGGGTGCGCTGGATTTCACTACATATATAGAGGTGCGGGCAAGGCTGTGGACAGGGGCTAACGAATGCCGGAGTCGCACTCGATGGCGATGGTGACGGGGCCAGTCGAGACAGTGACTTGCGTGGTCGGGCAGGTGGGCGGAGCGCCGTCGGGCGTCTGGACTTGTACGGAGTACGAGCCCGCGGCGAGGGAGATAGCGAAACTGCCATCGGCACCGCTGGTCACACGGGCTACTTCTTTGTCATCGTTGAGGAAAACGACGGGGGCCACGACCGGGAGCGGCGGGCACTTCTCCCCTGGGCGCTCAACCGGGCAACCTGGGGTGGCCAGC
>JBIHZU010000225.1:0-3084 GCA_044240285.1 Candidatus Nanopelagicales bacterium
ACTCCGAAGGACTACGACGCGACGGCAGTGACGGCCAAGGTGCTCAACGTCGTGCGCGTCGCTAATGGCCTAGCGCCGCTGTAGCCTGCTTTCTCATGCGCATCGTTGTCGCCCGTTGCTCGGTGGACTATGCCGGTCGACTCACGGCGCACTTGCCTGAGGCCGTACGTGTGTTGATGGTGAAGGCCGATGGCTCGGTCTTGGTCCACGCTGACGGCGGCTCCTATAAGCCGCTTAATTGGATGAGTCCGCCGTGCACCTTGCGTGAATCGCTCGATGATGAGCTTCAGATCTGGACCGTGACCAATAAGGCTGGCGAGACCCTCACTATCCGACTTCTTGAAATCCATCACGATTCCGAGCACGATCTCGGTGTCGACCCGGGCTTAGTCAAGGACGGCGTCGAGGCTCATTTGCAAGAACTCCTTGCCCTGCACGTGCTCACGTTGGGTGAGGGCTGGACGCTGGTGCGTCGGGAGTTTCAGACGCCTATCGGGCCAGTTGATTTGTTGTGCCGAGACAGTGATGGCGCCCATGTGGCCGTAGAGATCAAACGTCGAGGTGAGATCGACGGTGTAGAACAGCTCACGCGTTATCTCGAGCTCATGAATCGCGATCCACTCATTGCCCCCGTGACGGGAGTCTTTGCGGCTCAGGAGATCAAGCCACAGGCAAGAGTGCTCGCCGAAGACCGAGGAATTCGCTGTCTAGTGCTGGATTACGACGCGCTTCGCGGCACGGAAGACCCGAGCCTGCGACTCTTCTAGCGAGTCGTCTCAGCGGCCGTATCGCGTCAGCGATGCCATGGGCGTGGCCCATGAATTTTCTTCATGGCTTTGGCCAATAGCTCTGTGGTGCCTGGCTTGCGCTCGAATGAGACGAGGCTGATCGGCAAAGCGAAGCGCTCGCGCACGACACTCTTCGCCCGGGTGAAGGCCCGCAAACCGTCAGCGCCATGGATGCGGCCGACACCTGAGTCGCCGACTCCGCCCCACGGGAGTGCGGGGACGCCTGCGTACATCACCCACGAGTTGATGCTGACCATGCCCACCCGCAGGCGACGGGCCGCCGCTTCACACTTGGCCCGGTCGCGTCCGAAGATGGAAGCGGCAAGCCCGTAAGGGGTCGCGTTGGCTCGATCGACAGCTTCATCGAGGGACCGCACTTTATTGACCGCAACCATGGGGCCGAAAGTCTCATCGGTCATCGCGGTGGAAGTTTCTGGGACGTTTGCCAGGACGATAGGCATGATCACACGCGCATCCGCAGAATTGATGCCTCCTACTACGGCGACTGCGCCGCGCGAGAGCGCATCTGTGACCTGACTGCGAACAATGTCGACTTGTTTCGGCATAGTCATCGGGCCGTACGAAGAATCCGTGGATGTTCCGGGGTGAAGTTCCCTTGCCTTTGCAGCAAGCAGCGAGAGGAACTCGTCGTAGACATCTTCGTGTACGTAGACGCGTTCCACAGCGACACAGGTCTGACCCGCGTTAGAGAAAGCGCCGAATGCGACGGAATCAACCGTCTTGACTAAGTCGGCATCCGCGTCGATGAGAACTGCATCCTTGCCCCCGGCTTCGATCACCACCGGAGTCATCGTTGCGGCGCACGCGGCCATCACCTTGCGACCGACGGCTGTCGACCCGGTGAAGGCGACTGCGCCAAGTCCAGCCGAACACAGCAGCGCCCCCGTTGATCCATCACCGGTCAGTAGCTGCAGCACCGGCTGCTCGGGGACCACCTGAGCAAATGCGTCGACCAGCCACGCACCGACTGCCGGTGTCCACTCGGAGGGCTTGAAGATCACTGCGTTGCCCGCTGCGAGTGCGTAACCGATGGAGCCCACGGGGGTGAAGACCGGGTAGTTCCATGGCCCGATCACTCCAACTACTCCGACGGGTTCGTAGGCCAGGGTGGCCTTGAAATTGAGAGTGAACAGACTCGGTCGCACGCTGCGCTCGCCCAAGATTCGGCGCGAATTCCGGGTTGCCCAGTCGATGTGCTCGAGTGTGAGGAGCACCTCCATGAGAGCGTCCTCGACGGGCTTGCCACCCTCACGATGCATGAGTTCGGCCAGTTCCTCCGAACGCATTGCCAAAACACCTTTGAAGGCCATTAATCGTGCGCGGCGACCGTTCCAGCCGAGGTCGGCCCACCATCGAGCCGCGATCTGGGCCCGGTCAACGGCTGCCTGTACCTCGGCCGCGTCAGAAATCGGAAACTCGCCGATCGGCTCACCGGTCAGGGGGGACGTCGATGCGAACATGGCGGAAGTCATATTGGCGAGGGTACGCCTGCATGACAGACTGCGCACCGAAGATACTTGAGGTTCGGGGCATGCTGGCTGCAGCTCCAGGGCCGAAACACGAGGAGTCGTAATGTCCATTAAGCAGGTGGGGGTCATCGGGCTAGGCACCATGGGTGCCGGCGTGGCCGAGGTATGCGCTCGGAATGGCTATGAGGTCATCGCCATCGAGGTCACCCCGGAGGCTCTCCAGCGGGGTCGGGCCACAGTGGAGCATTCGAGTGCCCGCGCGCTTGAGCGTGGCAAAGTCACCGAAGCCGAGCGCTCCGATCTTCTCGCCCGCATCAGCTATTCCCTCGATGTGGAAGACCTGCGCGGCGTCGACTTGGTTGTCGAGGCCGTCCCAGAGAACCTCGATCTCAAGCGATCGGTTTTTGCGATCCTCGACAAGGTCACTCGTCCTGACGCGATTCTGGCCTCCAATACCTCTGCGCTCTCCGTGACCGAGATCTCCGTGAGCACGTCACGCCCGGCGCGCGTTGTCGGAATCCACTTCTTCAACCCAGCGCCGATTCAGGGGTTCTGCGAGGTCGTGCGCACAGTGGTGTCCAATGATGCAGTCATTGCTGAGGCATGTGAATTTGCGGAGTCACTCGGCAAGCACCCAGTCGTCGTCGAGGATCGGGCCGGCTTCATCGCTAATGCTTTGCTCTTTGGCTATCTCAACCATGCAGTCACTATGTACGAGCAGCGATATGCGACGCGCGAAGACATTGACGCTGCGATGCGTTTTGGCTGCGGTCTGCCGCAGGGCCCGCTCGCAGTGCTCGATCTCA
>JBIHZU010000226.1:0-3068 GCA_044240285.1 Candidatus Nanopelagicales bacterium
ACGATTCGCCTGCCGTTGTCGAGAGTCTCCATGACTTCCCGACGAATCTTGTTGCCTACCTCAACATCAACCGGGTCTACGTCCCGCATCAACTCCGCCGCCTCGCGCACTGACATGCCGGCCCGTACGCCAAGACATTCCGCGGGGTAGTTCAGTCGCGAGATGACACCGTGGGCGTAAAGGTCCGGGCCGTTCCCCAGCTCGGCGGACATGCCGTCGGCGGTGGCGGCAGGTATGCCCAGTGCCTCAAGAAACCACAGACCCGCAATACCCGCGCCCTCAACTCCCAGGCAGGCGTCATGGCCAATGACTCCCCGGGGTCGATGCATGCCCACCATGCGCGCAGGCAGAACCCCTATATATGACGCCGGAACGACAACATCTCGATCTCGGTTGCGGTCGTCGACCCACCGTGCCGAGTCCATCACGATGATCCGGCGTCCGCCGACCTCACTCACGATGGTCTGCGGGTGCTCTTCCTCGCGTTCGAGGAGCGTCTTAGGTGTCACGTGTCCTCCCAAAACTGAGTTGGCCCGGATACTCGGGTACAAGCGATCAAGGCACGCTAACAGATTCCTGATAATGTTTCGCCTATGAATTTCCAACTGGCGCCGGTCTACCTCGACCTCCAGAAGGAAGCGGCAGTCGTGGCCGCCCAAGTCGAGCCCATGGCGGTAGAGGCCGACGGCATGAGCACCCTGCACGAGGGGGTAAGACGGGCGCTTGCGGACAGTCACCTTTGGGAACTTCTCGTACCCAAGGCTCATGGGGGGCGATTTGAGGCGGTAGACCCTCTTGCCGTTGCTGTCGTCCGTGAAGTCCTGATGGGTGTGTCGTCCCATGCGGACTCATTATTCGCGCTACAGGGCATCGGAAGTTATGCCATATCCGTGGGTGGCAGCCCGGAGCAGAAGGCCCAATGGCTACCCAAGGTGGCTATAGGCGAATCACTTGCCGCACTGGGGCTCACAGAGCCGGTAGCAGGATCAGATCTCAAGAGTCTCACCACCACGCTGACCCAAGACGGCGCGGACACTCTCATCCTCAATGGCAGCAAAGCCTTCATCTCAAATGGTGGCGTCGCCGACTTCTACTCAGTTCTGGCCAAGGACGAAGACGGCTTCACTCTGGTGCTCGTACCCGCTGACGCCCCCGGACTGTCGTGGACTTTGACGCCCGAGATCATCGCACCGCACGTCCTTGCAGATCTCACCTTCGATAACGTCGTTCTCCCCATGAGCGCAGTCCTGGGTAGACGAAAAGCCGGACTCGAACTTGTGCTTGCCACTTTGTCTGTCTTCCGCGTCTCCGTTGCCGGAGCGTGCCTCGGGGTCGCCAGCGCCGCTTTGCGAGAAGCGTCCCAGCATGCACATACACGAGAGCAGTTCGGCAAACCACTCGCCAAGCACGGACCAGTGGCTGAGATGCTTGCGGACTCTTGGACTGAACTCGAAGCGGCTCGTCTTCTGACCTACCGCGCTGCAGAACTCGCACAGACCAATCCTGCAGGCACACTTCATCACTCTTCGATGGCCAAACTCTTTGCATCCGAAGCTGCCGGGCGAATCGTCGATCGCGGTGTTCAGATCATGGGCCGATGGGGACTCATCCGTGATTCGAAGATGGAGCGCCTCTACCGGCAAGCCCGACCCATGCGCATTTATGAAGGCGCGTCATCTGTGCTTCGGCTGAGCATTGCCAGGGAACTTCCACGTGAGATGAATTCCTAATGGATCTCAATCTCACTGGCAAAGTCGCAATCGTTACAGGCGCGGGTCGCGGATTGGGCTTTGCTGCTGCCTTGGCACTTGCTGAAGAAGGTGCCAACGTCCTCGGTGTCGCGCGATCAGATGCGGAGTTGGACGCACTCCACAAAGCTGGAGGCGACAGGATTCAGGTAGAGCGCTGTGACGTCACTGATTTAGACCATGTCTCCCGACTTCCGGAGGCTGCGGTGTCCGCATTCGGTCGGCTGGACATCATTGTGAACAACGCTGGCATCGCCCCAGCGGGATCTTTCTTAAGTCAGGATGCCGATCTTTGGGAGCGGGTTTTTGCGGTCAACGTCTTTGCGCCCGTAGCACTGGCTCGGTCCGCCGGAGCAATCTTTCAAGAACAAAAATCTGGCAAGGTCATCAACATTGCTTCCACATCCGGAATCCTCGGCAAAGCTGGACTCGTCGCATACTCCGCATCAAAAGGTGCAGTCCTGCAGATGACGAAGGCCCTTGCAGCCGAGTGGGCGCCATTCAACATTCAAGTTAATGCCATTGCTCCGGGCGCCTTTGAAACACGTGCGCAGGAGGCAGTGCTGGAGTCTGAAGACCTGCTGAAGCGCAGGCTACGCAAAATTCCCTTGGGTCGCATGGGCGATGCCAATGAGATTGGCCCACTGGTATGCCTGCTTGCGTCGCATTGGTCGGATTTCATCACCGGATCAGTAATCGTCGCTGACGGCGGCGAATCGGCGAAGTTGTGATGTCATGATTATCGATACCCACGTCCACGTCTGGCCAGATGAGATTGCAAGTCGAGCTCTTGCTGCCCCGCGGGGAGATCTCACTCGTTTCGGTGACGGGACCGTCTCTGGCGCACTAGCAGCAATGGATCAGGCGGGCATCGACAAAGCGATAACTCTGAATGTCGCAAATCTTGCCCGACACGTCGAAAGAACAAATACCTTTGCGGAAAGTCTTCCTGCGGATCGCTTCATCGGATTCGGAACCATTCATCCCGATTTGAGCGTCGAAGAAAATTTGGCCAGTCTGGAACGGCACAACATTCCAGGGGTCAAGATCCATCCGCTCTTCCAAGGATTCGCACTCGATGACCGACGATTGTGGGACATTCTCGATCCCATGCGAGGCACCTACGTCTGCATCATCCACGTAGGCGAGGGAGGCGACTCATCAGCAAACGATCGATGCACTCCCGAAATGCTGCGCAACCTCATCGAAGCATTGCCTGGACTAGATGTCGTTGCCTGCCACTTCGGGGGATACCGCAGACATGAGGAAGCAGCTGCATACATTCAAGGGCTCCCCGTGTACCTCGACACCTCTTGGCCG
>JBIHZU010000227.1:0-3019 GCA_044240285.1 Candidatus Nanopelagicales bacterium
GCACCACGTCGCGCTAGGCGTGCTAGCTCTCGAAGACGTGCTGGAAGAACTAGTAGGCGAGATCCGCGACGGGACTCGACCGGCTTAACCCGCGGGAACGTTGGTCATACGGAACAGAGTGACAGTTCTGCTACTTCGGAAGCACGAACGGCTGAAGCACCATCCACACCACCAGAATCATGAGCAATACAGCGAAGCCTCGCTCGAGGATGCGGCGTGGGATCCCCACCTTCCAGCGGGACGCCACCACTGATCCGACTAGTCCACCTACGACAACGAGGGCCGGAATTTGCCAGTCCACTTCTTTCCATGTGTCGAACTTGAAGACAAGTGCAGTAAGGCTGTTGAGGGCAACGACGACAAGCGAGGTTCCGGTCGCCAGCCCAAATCTAAGTCCGAATACCAGCACGAGGGCTGGAACGATGAGAAAGCCTCCCCCGACGCCAAAGAGGCCCGTCAGCAAGCCGATGCCCAACGCAACCACTGGTAGCAACCACGCTGCCCGCTGCGGTACCTCGACCAGCTCGGTACTAGAAGACTTTCGCCACATTGCTATAGCAGCGCCCACCATGATGACTGCGAATCCGGAGAGCAGGACTAATTCGGGAATCACGGGGGCCAGGAAGGCACCTACGAGAATGCCGACAATGCCCAGCCCCCAGAAAGTCAGCGCCTGCTTTATTCGCACTTGGCCGAGCCGAAGGCGAGGGATAGCGCCGGCCGTCGCAGAAGCTGCGACAACGGCCAAGGAAGCAGTGGTCGCCGCCAGCGGACTAAAATCAAACAGGTAGAGGAAGGCCGGCACAGCAACAACCGCGCCGCCTGCACCGATCAAGCCCAAGACTGCACCGATAGCCAGCCCAACGAGCAACGCTTCGGCAACGATCAGGATGATTCCACCTCACTCCACTCAGTAGGAGTCACGCTAGTCGGCGTATGCCGCCCCCAGACGATGCCCATGTGTGGGCCTCACGATGGAGAGACCAGCCTTCTCGGCATTGGGGAAGTCGTCGTCAACGTGCACAACACTCACGCCGGATGCTTCCAGCACGGATGCACCGGCTGATGCGCGGAATCCGCTGCCGCAATAAACCCATACCGGCGTGGCGTACTCGCTCGCCCACGCAACCACCTCATCGAGCCGTCCGCGAAGTTCATGCAAGGGAACGTGCATGGCACCGCGGACGTAGCCGTCGTCGAACTCACTGTTGCGACGAAGGTCGAGCATCGGCAATTGTGGATCTGCCTCGAGTGCGGCGGCCATCTCAACGTGAGTCATACGCGGATAGGCGCTAACTGGCGCTGACGCGCTCGCCCAGTCCGAAGGAACGCCGGTGGCGTAGGCAACCGGCCGATCGATGCCGATCCGTACGAGTTCACGCTGCATCATTTGAACCTCGTCAACATCGGCGCCGAGAAGGGTTATAGGAGTTCCCCAGTCGATCATCCATCCGAGATACGTGACAGCATTCCCGTGCACATCGAACGACAAAGATCCCTTGAGATGGTCTCCAGCAAAGATACGTCGATGGCGAAGGTCGACGACCCACTCACCGGCCGCGATACGACGAGCAATCTCTTCCGGGGTTGCCAGCTGCGGAAGCCTGAGGTCGATCGACCCCGCCCCCGCCTGGTTGGCAGGTCCCATGTGCGCGTAATAGGTCGGAAAAGCGTCCAGACCGGCGATCAGTTCAGCGACGAACGTTTCTTCGTCCACACCAAAGACCGGATTACTTGCTATCTGTTCGGCGAGCGTTGATGCGTTGCCCACTGTGGCGGTAGCACTACAGAAGGATCCAAAACCATGTGTCGGGTAGACCTGTGCACTCTGAGTCACATCGGCAGCGAGACGCCGCATCGAAGCCCACTGCGCTTTGGCGAGCGGCTTGGTCAGTTCAGGTCCCAGGAGGTCAGGTCGACCGACGCTGCCGAACAACATCGAGCCTCCAGTGAACAGCGCGACGTCCTCACCTCCTTCATTAATCGCAAAACTTAAGTGGTTCGGCGTGTGACCCGGAGTGTGGAGCACACGCAAGACACCCGCTCCGGATTCCAATTCATCCGTGTCAGTGACACGGCGAGCTGGGAATGAGATGACCATTCCGTCAGGTACGACGTATTCAGCACCGACAACCTTTGCGAGTTCGAGTCCGCCACTTACGTAATCATTGTGGAAGTGGGTCTCTAGGACGTGGGTCGCGGTCCAGCCCTTCGCGTCGAGGACTTCCTGAATTCGATCGATGTCGCGCTGTGGATCAATGACGATTGCAGATTCACCACGACCTACGACGTAACTGCGGTCACCGAGGTTCGGAGTGTCGATCGTTACAACGTCAATGGCGCTCATGAGTGTGCCTTCTCTGCCTAGATGACCGAACCGGGTTGTCCGGAACGGGTGTGAACAGCACCGCCTGCCTGCTGCCATACATGCATGCCGCCTGAAAAGTTGTACGCGTCGTAACCGGCCTTACGCAGAGCCGCGGTCGCAGGATCGGAACGACGCCCCGAACGGCAAATGACGATAATTCGCCGGGACCGGTCCAAGCCGGCGATCTGGGATCTCAGCTCAGCAAGCGGTATGTGGGTGGCCTCGGGCGCGTGCCCCGCGTTCCACTCGTCTATCCCTCGGACATCGATCAGTAGCGCCCCGTCACTGAGCATCGCGACAGCCTCCGCGTTACTCAACTGAGGAGAAGGCACTTCGGCAGGAATGCCCACTTCACACACCTCCGGGGATATCGTCTGGGAAAACCCAGCATACCCCCGGGGGTATAATTTAGCAAGCCCCGGCCCCTGTCAGGAGTGGGCCTCAACTCCGCTGAGACGTATCCGACCTGCCTAGATCGGCGCCATGTCGACGAATCGGCTGTAGCCGCCCTGGAAGGCAACGGGCAGAGTGTCGGTAGGGCCATTGCGGTGCTTGGCCACAATGAAGTCGGCTTCGCCTGCGCGCGGGGCATCCTTTTCGTAGAGGTCCTCGCGGTGCAGCAAGATCACGACGTCAGCGTCTTGCTCCAGC
>JBIHZU010000228.1:0-3001 GCA_044240285.1 Candidatus Nanopelagicales bacterium
TGTGCTGACCCCATGCCAGACATTGCCAGTACTCGCGCCGCGAACTTCTGACCGCCACGCGGGTCACGGGTCACAACAAGGACGGTGTCGTCTCCCGCAACTGTGCCGATAACCTCGTGAAGCGCCTCCCGATCCAATGCGGACGCCAGATAATTTGCAGCAGCGGGCGGGGTGCGAAGAACCGCAATATTGCCGCTTGCTTCGACGGAAACCAGTACATCCGCGATCACTCGAGCAAGTTTGTGAGGACCCGCGAGCTGTGAACTGCCCATCACATATTTCAGATTGCCGCCATGTTCAACGCGCATCGCACCAATTTCAACTAGATCACGTGAGACGGTGCCCTGCGTCACCCGGAATCCACGCTCACCGAGGAGTTGCATCAACTCGCGCTGCGATGTGATGGCATGCGTACGGATCAATTGCGACAAAATCTCGCGACGCGCCACTGCGGACTTCACACCCGTCATGGGGCGCCCCCCACTTCCTCAAGCGCCAGGCGCACACCGGCAAGTCCCTCGCGAATCTCCATCTCTGTGATCACGAGTGGGGGTGCAAGTCGAATCACATCCGGCTGTGCAGCATTGACCAGCACACCATGTTGACGCGCGGATGCCTCCACTTCGCGGGCAAGGGGCTCTCGCAAAACAACGCCGATCAGCAGTCCCTCCCCCCGGACATTGCTCACGAGGGGGTTGTCCCAGGAGTCAATCTCCGAGCGCACGAATTCGCCTGCCCACCGCACATGACTGAGTACGTCGTCATTTTCGATTGTGTCGATAACAGCATTAGCAGCGGCACAGCACACTGGATTGCCGCCAAAAGTCGAGCCATGGGAGCCCGGCTGAAGTAGCTGCGCGGCATCCCCAAAGGCGATAGTCGCGCCTATCGGCATCCCGCCACCGAGACCCTTCGCGAGTGTCACTACATCCGGCGCTACTCCCATAGCCTGAAAGGCAAACCATGAACCTGATCGACCCATACCGGTTTGCACTTCGTCAAGAATCAGGAGTGCGCCCACCTCGTCGCAAGCTGCACGTACGGCAGCCAAATAGCCAGCTGGCGGCACAACAACGCCACCTTCACCTTGGATGGGCTCTAGGAATACAGCGGCAACTGTGTCGTCGAGGGCCGCTCGCAATGCTGCAGCATCTCCGTAGGGAACCACCACGACTTCACCGGGTAACGGGCGGAAGGGATCTTGCTTAGCCGGCTGCGAAGTCAATGCCAACGCACCCATGGTGCGTCCGTGGAAGGAGCCCTGACCCACAACGACTCGAGTGCGACCAGTCAGGCGTGACAGTTTGAAAGCAGCCTCGTTCGCCTCAGCACCAGAATTGCTGAAGAAGACCCGACCACCGCGAGCACCACTTGGGTCCAAGAGTGCAAGTAGTCGTTCGGCGAGCCGCACAGTCTGCGGATGAGCTACGAGATTGCTTACGTGTCCAAGCAGAGCGACCTGCTCCGATACCGCTTTCACCAATGCGGGATGTGCGTGTCCGAGCGAATTTGTAGCAATACCTGCGAGTAGGTCGATGTATTCGCGATTCTGCTCATCCCACACCCGCGCTCCGCGGCCCCGGACCAGAGCTACCGGCGGAGTCCCGTAGTTATTCACGAGTGCGTTGGGCCATCGCGCAATGAGGCTCATATCGCATCTCCTCTCACCCGTGTTCCAGACCAATCCTCAGTGAAGGCTCGAAAGACTGGTTCATAAGGAACGCGGCCGTCAATGACATAAGCCGCCGGAACACCGAGATCGACAGCCCTCAAGCATGCCTCCATCTTCGGAATCATCCCTGAGTCAAGACTTGGCAGAAGCTCCCGAAGCTCGGTGGCACCGATCTCCCGGACGACCTCGGCACTACTTGGCCAATCTCGATACAGGCCTTCAACATCGGTCAACACAAGCAACCGCGATGCCCCCACCGCTGCGGCCAGGGCACCGGCTGCTGTGTCGGCATTCACATTGAAGATCTCACCCTCGGCACTCAACCCGATCGACGAAACAACCGGGATGTAGCCACTGTCCAAGAGCGAGGTGATCAGATTGCTGCTCACATGTGTGACATCGCCGACGAGCCCGATGTCTACAGACTCACCATCAACAGTGGCTGTCCTGCGCTCAGCGGTGAACAGGTGGGCATCTTCACCACTCAAGCCAACGGCGTATGGCTTGAGCCGGTTGATGCGCGTCACTATGTCTCGTTGAACTTGCCCAGTGAGCACCATCCGCACAACATCCATGGATTCCGGTGTCGTAACCCGATAGCCACCCCGGAATTCGCTGGCAATCCCGAGACGCTTCAACATGTCTGTGATCTGGGGACCGCCACCGTGAGCCACGACCGGGCGAATGCCCGCTGCATGCAAAAGCACGATTGCATGCGCAAAGGCATCCTGGAGAGCTTCATCGGTCATGGCGTTGCCGCCGTATTTGACCACGACCGTAGAGCCGGCGTGCGGGGTTAACCAGCCCAACATCTTGTCTAGGTTCATGTTGCGTACGCCGAGTTCTCGTGGACATACATTGCGGTCAGGTCGTTCGTCCACAGACACACCTCATGCACACCCGCATGCAAGTCGATCTCAATCCGAACTTCTCGTGCCGACATATCGACGAGTGAACGGTCCTCACTTGGTGCAGATGCACGACACACCCAAACACCATTCATAGCAACGTCTATCGCTAGTGGATCGAACTCCGCAGAAGTGGTGCCCACAGCCGACAGGACGCGACCCCAGTTGGGATCTTGCCCATGGACCGCACACTTCAACAGGTTGCTTCGCGATACCGCTCGCGCAACTTCAACGCCATCATCCTCAGACGCGGCATTGCGGACAATGATGGCAATATCTTTGGTCGCACCTTCGGCATCTGCGATCAGCTGGCGTGCCAGTGACGCACACACCTCACGCAAATCGCGAACAAACTCATCTGGGTCAGGACTCACGCCGCTTGCGCCACTCGCGAGTAGTAAAACGGTGTCGTTCGTCGACA
>JBIHZU010000029.1:0-10594 GCA_044240285.1 Candidatus Nanopelagicales bacterium
TTCATCGAGATTGCGTCCAATTGCGGCGACCAGAAATGGTTCAAACAGTGACCAGCCCATCAACATGGCGAGAACCTGGGCTGCCAAGAGACGTGATTGCTGCTCATCCTGCACGCCGAGGTTGTGCACCACCTCAGCCGCCGCAGCCATGACCGGGAACTCGACCTGGTGAGTGGGCATCGCGCCATCCACGATGATCCGAGCCATCGCTCGCATAGCGATATGGGGGCGAGGATCCTCAGTAGTCATAAAGCTGACGCCGCCGCCGCTTGCCAACGACTCAGCAAAGTATTCCTGTACGTCACGCACGACTGCTTCGACTAAACCAGCCTTGGAGCCAAAGTAATGGTGAACGAGACCGTGATTAACGCCGGCACGCTCGGCAATTGCCCGCACTGATACGTCATTGGGTCCGAACTCGGCAAAACATGCCATCGCGGCCTCAATGAGAACTCTCTCGCTTGCCGCACGGCCCCGCTGACGTACTGAAGGGACGGCCTCATCGCTCACCCTCTGATAGTCCCACGCATGCCAGTTACCCGCTCGTTAGTCAGCCCCGGCGCCCAATGATCAGATCGGCCACTAGACCGGTCCAGCCGGTTTGGTGTGAGGCCCCTAGCCCAGCCCCGTCGTCCCCATTGAAGTGCTCATAAAACAGGGGCTCCTTCCACCGCGGGTCCTTTCCGAGGCGGTCTGACCCCCCAAATTCAGGGCGCCACCCAGTCGCATCGGGGATAAAGAGCGAGATGAGGCGACGACGGAGCTCATCGGCCACCTCCTGCAGATTCATCAGGTTGCCACTACCGGTTGGGCACTCAACTGTGTAGTCGTCGCCGAAATACATGTGGAATCTCTCAAGCGCCTCAATAACGAGGTGATTGATCGGAAACCACACAGGGCCGCGCCAATTGGAGTTGCCGCCAAAGAGCGCGGTCCGAGACTCCGCTGGCTCGTAGTCGACCTGAAATTCTTGACCATCCACCGTGATCGAATAAGGATTCTGCTGATGTCGCTTCGACATTGACCGAAGTCCGTACGGCGAGAGCAGCGAGTCTTCTGAAAGCACCTCCATGAGCACACGCCGCAAGCGGTCCGGGTCGGCGACGGTGAGCAAAGCCCGAGAGACTCCCTGATCATCCTTACGGATCTGGATGAATCCCGAGGAGTTCACGTCGTCACTATCAATACCGCGACGACGCATGAAATCGGCGAAGCGTCTCTGCGAGCGCTCGGCTAACTTCACCGATTCATCAAGATCGAGATATGCGGCAGCCAGGACCGGGATGACGCCCACGAGTGAACGTACTTTGATCGCTTGCTGCGAGCCGTCGGGCCCTAACAGTTGGTCGTAGAAGAATCCATCCTCAGCATCAAACATCTCCGAACCCGCCATGCCATCGCAGATCTCAGCAAAGTGCTCGAGGAACTTCAACACCATCGGGCCATATTCAGAGTGCTCCCGCGCCAGACGTAAGGCCATGCGCAGCATCATGAGCGAATAGGACGCCATCCATGCCGTGCCATCGACCTGATCAAGGTGGTAACCCTCGGGCAGATGCGAACGATCAATGGGACCAATGTTGTCAAGGCCCAAGAAGCCGCCCTCGAACACGTTGTTGCCCTCGGGGTCGACGCGGTTGACCCACCACGTGAAGTTCATCAACAATTTCTGAAATACCCGACCCAGGAAGTCGAAGTCCTTCGCGCCATCAATCTCAAAAACTCGGATCGCGGCCCAGGCGTGCACGGGTGGATTGACATCATCAAAGTTCCACTCGTATGCGGGCAATGCGCCATTCGGATGCATGTACCACTCCCGCAACAACAACAGGATTTGGTATTTCGCAAACTCCGGGTCGATGTGCGCGAAGACCACAGAGTGAAAAGCTAAGTCCCACGAGGCAAACCAGGGGTACTCCCATGGGTCGGGCATTGACATCACGTCATGGGCATCCATGGTGCGCCAATGTGCGTTGCGAATAGTGAGGTGTTCGGGCGGAGGAGGCGGCTGATTGGGATCGCCATTCAGCCAGCGGCGCACGTCATAGCGATAGAACTGTTTACCCCAGATCATCCCTGCAAACGCGCGACGCATAACTTCAAACTGGTCTGCGGGAATTTCCCGTGCAACAACTTCTTGGTAGAAATCGACACACTCGTGCTCACGCTTCACCATTAGAGCCTCGAACGGTTGGCCTGACCAATCTCGGTGCGATCCATGCGAAGCTTCAGGTGACCACAACCGAAGTCGAATCTCCTGCGTCTCACCGGGCGCTACGTCCAGGACGTATGACCACGCTGCCTTGGTCCCTTGGCCCGATGGATTGACTGTGGGCGCTCCGCCAACAATGTGATCGTTGATCCCATCCTTGGGATAATCCGTGAGCTTCTCGGCGTCCGGACCAAACACCCGTGGCGCGTTCGTCTCGTTATTGCAGAACAGGGGCGTAGGCATCTGGCCATTGGGGCCTGGCGCTGCGTCAAAATGGTAGTCACCTAGTCGCGGGTGATCAGCCACGATCGTGCCACCGTCAAGAGCGAACTGCGGCGCAATACGATCGCTCCCCCATGACCACGTGTTGCGGAACCATGCAGTGGGAAGAACGTGAACGCTGGCATGGTCTGGTCCGGCATTAGTGACCTGTACGCGCATCAAAATCTCAGTCGGCGACTGCTTGGCGTAGGAGATGTCGACTACCCAGTAGCGATCTTCGTGGAAAATGCCCGTGTCGAGAAGTTCGTATTCGGGGTCATTCCGCGTGCGTGCCGCATTAGCCGCGACAAGGTCGTCGTACGGAAACTCGCCCTGTGGGTAGTGGTAGCGCATCTTCAGCCACGAATGCGACGGTGTGGCATCTAGGTACCACCAGTATTCCTTGACGTCTTCGCCGTGATTTCCCTGCGGGCCAGTAAGCCCGAACATCCGCTCTTTGAGATGCGGATCGCGCCCGTTCCACAGAGCCAGCCCAAGGCACATATCCTGATTGCTGTCACAGATGGCGCCGATGCCATCCTCACTCCAGCGATAGGCACGCGACCGAGAGTGCTCGTAGGGGAAGTATGACCAGGCATCACCATCTGCCGAGTAGTCCTCGCGAACGGTGCCCCAAGCCCGCTCAGAGACGTACGGCCCCCACTGGTACCACGGGCCCGCCTCCTCATTGGCGAGGTGTAAGGCGCCGGTCTCAGCCATCCGTTCATGCTCGGTCATGACTGCATCCTGTTCTGCCGCGCCCCTGTGGCATCAACTCTCCGCAGTGACGTACCGTTGAATCCTCAAGAGAGTCTCGCAGATGAGGACAATTCGCAGTGCAGATCAAGTCAGGATGGGCCGCCGCCGCTGGCCTCGCCACATTAATGGTGGTCAGCCTGTGCTCTGGGGTGTCCGCTGTTTCGGCCGCTACTGCCAAACCGAAGGCAGGCAACACTCATCAAGCGACGACAGTCACTCGGAGTGACAGCTACCCGCTGCGGATGAACTCTCAAGGCCCTAACGTGCGTAAATTGCAGCAGCAGTTTTCCTGGCTTGGCTTCGAGATTGACTGGAAGGAGCAGCTGACCGGACGCGTAGGCGAGTCAACAGTCAAGGCTCTTAGGGAAGTTGCCACCAAATATTTCTGGAACCCGCAGTCACGCGTCGATGGCTCTCTGGCAAGGCGCATTCGTTTGCTGGCCGGCACGATCGATAAATTGCCCGCTGCATGCATGGGCGCCGGGATTCACATCTGTGCGGACAAGACGCACAAGCTCGTGCGCTGGGTCGAGGACGGCAAGGTCAAACTGTCGACTCACGTGCGCTTCGGTGTCGTCGATGGAGCGCATGACACGCCTGAAGGCAGCTACAACGTCTACTACAAATCGCGTGATGCAGTTTCGCGCATCAACTGCATACCCAAGTCTTATGACGGTTGTTTGGCACCCATGCCGTTTGCCTTGTTCTTCAATGGCGACATAGCAGTGCACTTCTCGCCACCTTTTAGCGCCTACGGCTACTACCCAGGTGGCGGATCGCACGGTTGCGTCAACGTGCGCAGCCAAGAAGATGCGACCTGGATGTTTGACAACACCCCGCAGGGCACTCCCGTCATCGTCTATTCGTCCTAGGGACGCTGCGCGAGTCCTTCTTCGGCGTACGTGGTCAGAGTTTCGCGAAGCAAATCTCCGGCCCGGAATTTCGAGCCCACCGAACACACAAGGGTGAGTGCACCCATAAGTGCACGGTGCTCGAGCAGGTAGGACGGTGGGAAACTGAGTGCGGTCGCATCCTCCAGAGCAGCGACTGGATCGGTCCACGAACCAGCCAAACGTCCGAGCCATTCAATAGTGAAGTCGAACTCGGGCTCGGTCCACAACCGCGTGTCAACATCAAGCAGGGACATGAGCCGCTCTGCTGTGGTGCTCGCGCCCACAAGCCCCGCGTGCTGCCAAATACGGAGTATGCCGTCCTCATCACCTTGCGCCGCAAGTCGAATCGTCTCAGCGAACACCCACGTAAACGCGCCGCTCCCGACAGCGACAGATCCGAAATCGAGGACTCCGAGCGTGTCATCTTCAAGAAGTCGATAGTTGCCTGGGTGCGGATCTGCGTGGGTCGCACCCACTCGCGCGGGTGATAGGAACATGAATCGCGAAAGAAGTTCACCCGCCCGATTGCGGCGTTCTTCAGGTAGGTCGGCCACTTGGAGCCATGGTGTGCCATCCATCCATCGCGTCACAAGCACCTTCGGCGTCGCGAACAAAACCTCAGGGATGGTGATGTCCTCGCCGAGCCACTCCGCACGGAAGGTACGCATCCAGCCGGCTTCACGCGTGTAGTCCAGTTCCTCCGCGAGGCGCGAGGCGTGCTCCTCGAGCAGAGCTCCCACATCGAGCGACGGAAGCATGCGCTTGGCGAGCGGAAGCATCGCTCGTAGTTGGAGCATGTCGGACTTCACCGCGCGCGCGGCGTCGGGATACTGCACCTTGATCGCGACCGGAGAGCCATCGATCCACACTGCGCGGTGTACCTGCCCGAGGCTGGCCGCCGCTATCGCAACTCGCTCGACCTCGACCCCGTCGGGCAGTACAGCTAGCACCTTCTCGACCTTTTCGTAGGGCTGCGCCTGCGCATCCTCGTAGAGCCGGCTCATGCCCTTCAGCAGTGCCGCCTGTTCGGGGGGCAGGATCTGTGAGAACAGCGCCAGAGTTTGGCCGAACTTCATGACCGGCCCACGAGCCTTGGCGAGGGTGGCCGTAATGGCCTCAGCAGACGCCAGAGTCGCCTTGGCGTAGGCAGAATCCTTATCGGCCCCTAGGGCGCTCGAGGCGGCCGCGCCAGCCATCCGCGCCCCGGTGGTCACCGGGATCGCCGCCAGAGACACCGCACGTCGAATCAAACCCACGCGAGCAGTCTCTCAGGGTTTGGGGGCTCGCGCCTACTCGAGGGGGCGCCCCTCGGGGATCATGACGAACCGATTCGCCCGAGTATCTCTATTCGCAGACCATGCCGTCGCTGTCGCCATCGCGGTACCAGAAGTACTCGGGGTCGGTTCCGCGGATATAAGGGCCAAACCCACGAGCCTGCGCCTCGTAGCAATAGCTGAATTTGGGGTCGAGGCCGCCACCACCTGTGCCGCCGCCGCTTCCACCGCCTGCACCACCCGGGTCCGACTGGTCGTTTATGACTTTTGCCTTCGGCGGTAAAGCGATGCGCGGATTGCCACAGTTGACCACGAGATAACGCAACTTCAGCTTCTCGGCTCTATCAATGGTGAGACTCCAGCGATACTTCACCGCGATCCACGTTGTCGCGTACGTGCACCAGTAGTTTGAGTTTGGTGGGAGCCACTGTGCGGGATCCCGATCGCTCTTTGATCGATTCGAACTAGCGCTCACTGCAATGAGTGAGCTGGCGAATCCAAGATCGTTCGCGAATGCCTCGCGCGTCGAATAAGACCATCGCCACGCGCCCGAGCCCCACGCCTCTGCCAACGGCACGAAATGGTCAACATCGAAAGTCGAAGAATCCGATGTCATCACCCCGTCGTAAGCGGACCACCAACTTCCACCCGACAAACTGCATGAACCGTAGCGACTTGGCGAGGTTCGGGCCTCCGCGAGCAAGACCTCCTTGCGCGTATCGCACCCATCACGGTCCGCATCGATCCAGTGACGGAAGTAGTCGCGGCTATAGCCGCTAGTTACCTCTGCACGAACCCGCAGAGCCTTGAGTACGGCACTTGCTTTGATCGTGGCCCGCACAGATGACAACACGACATTCGGGGAATCGGGGGTCATCGCGCTCGCGGTTGGCAGCGCACCCACACATAGGGCGCCGACAGCCGCGACCAAAACCAACCTGCGCATAAGCATCACAAAAGCCCCCAGACATCTCCCACGTTAGTGCATGGTCAGGGGAGTTAGTCGTTCCTGCTCACGGCTGGCAGTCGTTTAGAAGGTGATAGTCACAACTACGCGTCGGCCACGCCAGTTGCTGTGCGAGCTAATGCCGTCGGCGCGGACATCCACATTTGCGGAGAATCCCAGACTTGCGAGGTATTTCTGCGTGGCCATGGCTCGTGCCTTGGCGAGGAAGTGATCTCTTGACGTTGAATCCTGGACAGGCTTGAAACCGACAATAACGATGGTGGGAGTCTTCCCGGCCGGGATATTTGCCACCATCTTGCGCAGCTTTGCCTTCATCTGTGACGACAAATCGGATGCTGCATCTTTGAAGTAGACAGCGGAAGTGAGGGTTCCGCCCTTGCCATCGGGACCCGGCTTTGGTTTGACGAGAAGCACACCCACCGACAAGGAGAGCACGTCTCCCGTAGTGGTGAATGCATTCACCTGAAGGACATAGCGTCCAGGAGTCGCCGTCTTCGGCACGCTGAGTTGACCCAGCGCGATTCCTTGCGCCGTCACTTTGACGGATCCAAGTGCAAAAGTCTGATCACCAATGAGGTAAATACTCGCGGTTGATCCCACCTTGAGCTGAGGCTGGGGGGCTCGAGTACGTACCGGAGCATCCCGCAGGTTGACCGCAACCTTAAGACCAGGAGCGAGTCGCAACACTCCATTCGCACCCACGGTGGCCTTGGAGCCATCGGCACGGATCCCCGATAGCGCCAAGCGCTGACCTCCAGCAGTGACGGTGACACCAGCACCGTCGGCGTCCGGCACGACTTTCGTCGAGACCTTCTTGCCCGCGATGGTGGCCTGCGACTCACCGGCCGGCACATCAACATCGGTCTGCGGAGTCAGATCCGTGGGTACGTCTGGCGGCGTCACAGAGCCGCCACCCAAACTCGCGATCGCGTATGCCCCGACACCAGCTGCACTGAGCGCCGAAATACGTACAAGCGTTGCGCCATCAATTGCAGCCGTAGCCAAGGACAACGGCGACGAACCGCTGCGATTCTGCAGCTTCCACACCACACCATCGACTGACGTCTCTACCCGATATCCGGTGATGGCACTACCGCCGTTAGATCGCGGTGCGAGCCACGTGAGCCGTACGCCCGTTGACACCGAAGAGATCACGAGGCTGCGTGGCGCACCGGGCAATGCCAACGGGGTGACCGAGGCAGCAACGGACGCGGACCCGCTTCCGGCAACGGTCAGTGCGCGGATACGCAATTGCGTGGTCTGACCCGCCACTAGACCGCTCACGAGGTAAGACGTAGCAGCCGAACCAGTGCTCGCCACGGCGACGGACCAGGTGCGACCATCGGTTGACTTCTCGATGGAGTAGCCGATCACCGGATATCCACCGTTGCTCGTCGGTGCTGTCCAGCTCACCGTGGCCTCGCCAACGTCGCGTGACACTGCACGCACGTTAGTCACACGCCCCGGCAGAGTAGCCGGGATCGCTGAGGCAACCGCCGATGAGCCAAGCACACTCGCCGACATAGGAGTAACGCGCAGGTAGTAGGTCGTTCCGTTGGTCAGACCAGTCACCTCGTACGTCGTTGATGTACTACCCGTGTTGCTCATGACCGCACTCCACGTTGCACCGTCCGTGGACTTCTCCACTCGATATCCCGTGACCGCTATGCCTCCAGCTGAAACTGGAGCATCCCAAGACAACGCAATACGAGAGTCACCAGCGCGCGCAGTCAATGCCCGCACTGCGCCAGATGCGCGAGTCGGAGTGACCCGCGCCGATGCGAGAGTCGGACCAGTTCCAGCGACGTTTATTGCGGAGACACGGAAAGCGATAGAAGTTCCGTTAGTCAGTGAGCCGATGGCCAAGGTCGTGAAAGTGGACGCGGTATTGGCGTTAACGACCGTCCATACGCCTGTGGTCACAGAAGACTCAACTTTGTAGCCGAGGATGACAGCGCCACCCGAGCTTGCCGGCGCGGCCCAGGTCAATGTGACGCTTCCATCTTCTGGCGTAGCGGAAATCGCGCTCGGTGCGCCAGGCGTAGTCACCGGAGTGGCGACCACTTGGGTCGCCGCACCATCGCCCACGGCAGTCAGCGGAATCACGCGAAGGAACACTGGGGTTCCGTTCGCCAAACCACTCACGCGCGCGGAGGTCGTATTCGCCGAGGTCGTGGTTCGTACCGTCCACGTCGACCCATTGAGTGACGACTCCACGCGGTAGCCAGTGATTACCGAACCACCCGAATCGGCAGGTGCGCCCCATTCAAGATCAACAAGACCCGGACTCGGAGTCGCGACGAGGGAAGTGACGGACTGCGAAACACCCAGAGCAGTGACTTGAGCAGTCGCGCCAACGCTCGAGCCGAAGGCAGTCACCGCCTTGACCTCGAACGTATAGGTGGTTCCGGCTGTGAGACCCGTCGCCACATAGGCGCGTGCAGAAGCATCGACACTCACCAATGGCGCCCAGACACCACCTCCGTTGGAGGAGATACGCAAGCGGTACTCAGAAATAGCACTGCCGCCGTCACTCAATGGCGCAGACCAGGCAATGGCGGCTTCACCAGGACCGGTTTGTGTTGCACCCACAGAACGCACCACACTCGGCGCAGCAATAGGGGTACCGACTGAAGTCGCCCACGCGGTGAGACCCTGCACGGTGATTCCAGCAATTCGGACGAAGCTCGCTTGACCATTCGTCAGCCCTGTGACGGTGTAAGACGTCGTGGTTGAGCCGGTGTTCGAAACGACAGTCGTCCAAGACGACCCATTGAGCGACGTTTCCACGCGCCAGCCAGACACCATCGCACCAGATGTCCACGTCATCGCGAGCTCACCATCTCCCGGCGTGACAGCGAGCCCAGCGGGTGCACTGACCTGAACCGGCACCAAGGTGCCCGCGTATGCGGTGCTCGCGGTTCCGGCGCCGACGATATTGACTGCGCGTACGCGCACACGCACCGATGCTCCTTGCGGAAGCCCCGGCAGATCAACGGAGGTCACCGAACCTGGAGTGACTACGCGCTGACTCACCGGCCATGAAGATCCATCAGCGGACCACTCCACGCGGTACTCCGTTATGGGCGAACCACCATCGGCAGGCGCGGTCCAATCGACTGTGAGTTGGCCGGCCGCTGAGCCCGTCACGCTGTCGAGCACTGGCTGTGCAGGGACCGTCATGGGAACAGAGGATGCGTAAGCTGCCGCGCCAACGCCAGCAGCGTTGACAGCAGCAACACGTGCAAGAACGCGAGTTCCATTGGTGAAGCCAGACAATGTCGACAGATATGTCGGCGGCGCGGCCATAATGTTCACGCCGGTGGACACTGCCGAAACTCGAGTCCCTGACCACGTCACACCGTCCATCGATGTCTCAAGTTCGTAACCAATGACAGCCGCGCCACCCTCAGAAACCGGCGGGTCCCACGTCACCAAAATGGATCCGTCACCGTAGTCGACGCTCACAGACGCCGGAGTGCCCGGCACATCGCTAGCGACACCTTGAGCAGGCATAGAGGCAGTTCCCACACCTTCGCCGTTGATCGCCGACACGCGTGCATACACCGTGCCGCTTACGCCTGACAGGACAACTGCCGTTGTTGATGTTGCGGTGTCGGCGATGGCGGTCGACCATGCGACTCCATCGCTCGACGTCTCCACCTGATAGCCGGTGACGGCGAGGCCTCCGCTAGACGTTGGTGCTGTCCAGCGGACATTGGCCCGGCCCACCCCGGCACTCTCCACGGACAGGGCAGTGGGAGCGCCCGGCACCGTGGCGGGCACTGCAGCGGTAATCGATCCCGAACCCACCGGGATCAAGAATGCTGAATCCACTGGCGTCAGACGAATCAACGTCAGCCGCCCGTTGATGCCCGCAATAGAAGTAGACGTCGACCGATCTGTCAGTGAAGCGGACGGGGTCGCCTCTGTCCATGACAAGCCATCCGCACTTGTCTCCACGAGATAGCTATCAAAACCCGTCCCCGGAACGGCTGGGGCTCGCCAGCTCAGGTTCACTCCTGAATCGACACCGTCAGCGATCAGTCCACTGGGGGCGGTCGTGTCGACCGTCGGGGTGACTGCGCCGCTCGGTGTGCCCGGGGTGCCGTCACCAGCTGCGTTCACCGCAATCACCCGGATGTACGTCGACCCAGTCAAGCCAGTGAGCACGACTGCAGTGATCGAAGTTGTCGTCACCGTCGTCCACGGACCGCCCGCGAATGAA
>JBIHZU010000230.1:0-2995 GCA_044240285.1 Candidatus Nanopelagicales bacterium
GACGACGTCCTCCGCATGGTCTCGAGCGCTCCCGAACACCCAATGACAACTTCGCCGAACACCATCGAGGGCCATTGGGAGAAGTTCAGCGGCATCCGCGCCAAGACCGGCGAACGCATGCTCCTCTCACACGCGACGATCCCCCAGGTCACCACGATCATCAGCGTCGACTACGAGAACATCGCTCGCGTCCGAGTTGCTCGCAACCCAGCCTTCAAGTCCGAATTCGGATTTTCGCTCACTTACCTTCCGTTCATCGCCTACGCCGTGGCAACGGCGTTACGCGAATACCCCAAGTTGAACGCATCTGTAGAAGACAAGGGCCTACGCGTACACCCCAATGTCGACCTTGGCATCGCAGTCGACATCAACCACACCGGTCTCATGGTTCCGGTCGTGCGGACGGCCCAAGACCTCAGCATCACAGCACTCGCACGTCAGATGCAGGAACTCGCAAACGGAGCACGCGACCGCAAACTGAGCATGGACCAGATCACTGGAAGCACATTCACCATCACCAATGTGGGTGCCTACGGCACGATTGCAGGCACGCCGATCATCAATCCCCCCGAGGTCGCAATTTTGTGTGTCGAGGGCATTAGCAAACAACCGGTAGTGGTCGAAATGCCCGATGGCGACACCATCGGCATACATCACACGGGTGCGCTATCGCTGTCTTGGGATCATCGCGCCATTGACGGCGCCTATGCGGGTGAGTTTCTCGCCCGCACCCGCACGATTCTGCAGACGACAGACTGGTCACATCTCGTGTAGTTACTCCGCCATCATCGGTGGAGCCTCGTCATGGCTGCGTCGCAACCGGACTTCCTTCAGGAATAAGGCGACGACGAAGCCAAGCACCAGAATGGGAACAGCAACCAAGAAGACAGTGTCCAGAGCGTTGGTGAATGCACCGAGTACCACCACCTTTATCTCCGTGGGCAAGGATGCGATCTTTGAGATGGCGCTCGTAATGTCAGTGATATCGATATTACCGTTCGGAAATGCGCGAGTTAACTCCTGAGTCAATCGATTCGTCATTACTGCCCCAAAGACAGCAGTGCCGATGGTGCCACCCATCGATCGGAAGAATGTCGAACCGCTCGTTGCTACTCCAACATCTCGTGGATTCACCGAGTTTTGCACGGCAAGAATCAACGTCTGCATGATGTTTCCGAAGCCAAGCCCGAGGATAAACAAATACACTGCAATCTGCCAATAGGGAGTATCCATCTTGATTGTGGATAAGCAAAACATTCCAATGGCGGCCAAGGCAGTCCCAATGATGGGGAATATCTTGTATCGGCCAATTGACGAGATGACGCGCCCTGAAACAATTGACGCCAAAAGAAGTCCAGCCATCATGGGCACAAGCTCAAGGCCAGCTGCCGTCGGAGTAGCTCCGCGCACCAACTGCAGGAACAGCGGCATGAAGACGATTGCGCCAAACATCGCGAAGCCCACTATGAATCCGATGATGCTGGTGCCGCGGAAAACGGAATTACGGAAGAGAGCCATCGGAACTATCGGCTCCTTCACGCGCAGTTCCCACAACACAAACACGACAAGGACAGCGATAGTCCCTGCACCCATGATCAGGATCGTCAATGATCCCCACTCATAACGGCTGCCACCCCACTCAAACATGAGTAACAGAGTGCTCACTCCAGCCACGAGAAGTACGGCACCGACGTAGTCGATGGAGTGCTCCACACGTCGCTTAGGAACTTGCAAGACATAGGTAATGACGAGGAATGCGGCGATGCCGATCGGGATATTGATATAGAAGATCCAACGCCACCCACCGAAATCCACGAAGAAGCCGCCAAGGAGTGGCCCAGCAACACTTGCGATCGCGAACACTCCACCGAAAAGTCCGGTGAACTTCCCTCGGTCACGTGGCGGGATGATGTCAGCAATCACCGCCATCACAAGCACCATGAGACCGCCACCACCAAGGCCTTGGATGCCACGAGTGACAACGAGCATGAGCATCGATTGCGAGGCACCAGCTAGCAGCGAGCCAAGCAGAAAGATAACGATGGCTGCTTGCAGCATGATCTTGCGGCCGTACAAATCCGAAATCTTCCCCCAGATCGGTGTAGAGGCAGTGCTTGCGAGCAGGTAGGCGGTGACTACCCACGACAATTGCGCGAGGCCATTGAGTTCGCTGGTAATGCGCGGTAGCGCCGTGGACACGATTGTCTGATCAAGTGCAGCGAGAAACATCGTCAGCATCAGCGCCGTCATGGTCAGTTTTAGTCGACCACCATGGATGAGCTCGTGATCGGGTGCGCCCTCTGCGATTAACGTCGCTTCTGGATCTGGGGTTGTGCTCGGATCTGGCTCGCTCACGTGCGAATTGGCCACAAATGTCCTTGTCAGCGACGCGCCGGGACAACACCCGACTCAACGATCATACGCTCTCGGCGTTGCACGAACTTCAGGCCGGATTCGCAAGATCAAGTTCGTGCACGATCTCCAGTCCGTCCTCGTCGTCCCACTGTTCGGATACGGCGATGAATCCGAAACCCCGCACAATTCGCAGGGAAGTGTCGTTCGTAGGACTCACACTCGCGCGCACAACCCGAACCTCAGACTCTAGTGTGGCCCACGCGATGAGTGCTGCCACGGCACCTTTCGCGTATCCGAGCCGCTGGAACTGCGGATCTGTCTCGTAACCAATCTCGACCATGCCACGTTCATCCGGCCGTCCATGAAACCCAGCACGGCCTACTGCCTTGCCCAGACCGGGATCCCACACCACGCGAGTCACCCAATGCGCTTCAGCCGGGTCTCGGGCGATCTGCTCTGCTCGCCTCAACCACACACCACGTTGATCCTCGCCCGAGAAAAAGGGGGATAGTGGAATCGGTGAGTGGACTTGCGCTCCTACTAGATCGCCGACAGCGAGGGCAAGCATCGTCTCGTGATTGAGTTCGATGAGTTCGACTTCACGCATGTGCGACTTCACTCCCTTACGTGCACGACGAGG
>JBIHZU010000030.1:0-10545 GCA_044240285.1 Candidatus Nanopelagicales bacterium
CACGCCTACTTCCGCCTGGAAGATCCACGACGACTCGAACCAGAGGGACGCGAAGTCGAAGTACGCACAGAGATCCCCTCCGGTCTTGTCTTGCGCGGTTTCGTCGATCGCTTGGACATCGCTCGGGATGGCGCGATTCGCATCGTCGATTACAAAACTGGGAAGGCTCCCAAGCCCGCGTACGAAGGCAAAGCGCTTTTCCAGATGCGGTTCTACGCACTTGTGGTGTGGCGTATCCGAGGTGAGATTCCCAAAATGCTTCAGCTTCTTTACCTCGGCAGTGGTGACATCGTGCGATACGAGCCGACAGAAGATGAACTTCTCGCAACTGAGCGCACCATTGTGGCCCTACACGAGACAATTGAGCGCGCCATTGAGCTGGATGAATGGCCTACTAAAACCAGCCGGTTGTGTGATTGGTGCGCACACAAAGCAATCTGTCCAGCGTTTTCCCAGTAGCTGGCGCGAACTAGTTCGGTGTGATCCATTCGCGGATGTGGTCTAGCGTGACCTCTGTCAGGCTCGACACAACAACAGTTCGTGGGTCAACCGGCACTGGCGCGATATGCGGCACCGCAATAACGAAGGCCCCTGAAGCTTGTCCCGACGCGACTCCGGTCGGCGAATCCTCGATCACGACACACTTCTCGATGTCAACGCCGAGTGCCGCAGCTGCCTGCCAGTAGGGCCTGGGGTGTGGCTTTGAATGGGAGACCTCGTCTCCCGCGACGGTGATCGTAAACGGGTTGAATCCACATTCGCGTACAACTGCCTCGGTGACAGCGTCCATCAGAGTGCGCCATGAGGCGGAAACGAGTGCGGTGGGGATGCCCGCGCTGTGGGCCGCTATCAACAATTCGCGGGCACCGGGTTGCCAGGAGGGGTCCTCGCGTCGAAATAGGGACTCCATTGTGGCGATGAGGCGGCTTCCCACGACGTCACTTGGGATCTGGGTCCCTGATTTCGCCACCATGTAATCGGCAACCCGCTCTAGCGGTCCGCCGAGGCAGACGGCTTGGTCGGCCTCCGACCAGGTGCCCCCCAACGTGGACATCGTGAGGATTTCGCCCTCCAGCCACACGTGCTCGGTGTCCACGAGCGTGCCGTCCATATCGAAGAGAATCGCGGCGGGCTGCACCTTGCAAGGGTAACGATGGGCCACCCCGACCCAAATTCGCCCGTAGGGCCATAGGGTTGGGGCAAGGAGGTGCAGTCTTGATCGAGTCAGAGTCCCGGCCGACGCTGGTCAACCCGATCATGCTCGCTGCCTTCGAGGGCTGGAACGACGCGGGCGAGGCTGCCAGCGGAGCCATAGCCCACCTCTGCGAAGTCTGGGACGCAACCGATTTTGCTGAGATCGATCCCGAGGAGTACTACGACTATCAAGTCAATCGTCCCAATGTTGCCTTCGATGAAAATGGCGCACGTACCCTCACCTGGCCCACTACTAGTTTCCATATCGCTCGATTGCCGTTGGCTAGCCGCGACGTGATCTTGGTTCAGGGCGTCGAGCCAAACATGCGCTGGAAGCAGTTCACCGCAGAAATCGTCACGCTGGCGCAATCCCTCGGGGTTGAGATGGTGGTGACCTTGGGTGCCCTTCTGTCCGACAGTCCGCACACTCGTCCAGTCCCCGTCACTGGAACGTCTACCGACGACGAGGTTTCGACCCGACTAGGTCTCGAACCGTCACGCTACGAGGGACCTACCGGCATCGTGGGCGTGATTCAAGAAGCCTGTCATCGTGCTGGTATTCCCGCCGTGTCTTTCTGGGCGGCGGTGCCGCACTACGCCGCCGCACCGCCCTCGCCGAAGGCGACGATGGCACTGCTCCAGCATGTCGAGGATGTTTTGGATATGCCGGTGCCCATGGGAGACCTCACCGATGACTCGCGGGCTTGGGCAGCGGGCATCGACGAAATGGTGCAAGAGGATGAAGACTTCGCTGGCCACGTACGCGATCTTGAGGAAGCTCGCGACGACGACATGGCAGACGTGAGCGGCGATACGATCGCGCGTGAGTTCGAGCGCTATTTACGCAGGCACGGATCGGAAGGTTAAGCGCGTACTCCCATTAAGGCCATCACGGCATCACGTGTAAGTGAGCCGGCCGATTCGTCCGACTTGTCCGTGGCTGACTGCGCGGCCCACGCATCTACCGCCGCTAATGCCGCGGGTGCATCGAGGTCGTTACTGAGATGAGTGCGGATCTGCATTAAGACATCATGACCGGATGCACCTGCTCGGGCGTCAAAAGCGCGCCGCCACAGGTCAAGTCGATGGCGTGCTGCCACCAAACACTCTTCAGTCCACTCCCAATCAGTGCGATAGTGCTGGGCCAGGATCGCAAGGCGGATAGCGGCCGGATCTTCTCCGGATTCGCGCAACTTCGAAACGAAGACAAGGTTGCCGCGAGACTTACTCATTTTGTGTCCGTCGAGATGCACCATGCCCGCATGAACGTACGCCTTAGCAAAGGGCCAGTCTTGGCACAATAACTGCCCTTGACTCGCTCCCATTTCGTGATGTGGAAAGGCGAGATCTGATCCGCCACCTTGGACGTCGAAACCGAAACCGAGGTGTTGAATTCCGATGGCCACGCACTCGATGTGCCAGCCAGGTCGACCAGCTCCCAAACTGGCGGGCCAATGGGGTTCTCTGGGCCGTGCGGCCATCCACAGGAGTGGATCCAGCGCGTCGCGCTTGCCGGGTCGATGTGGGTCTCCCCCGCGCTCGGCGAAGATCGCGATCATCTCCTCGCGGGAGAGGCTGGCGACGGAACCGAAGCGTGTGTCTGTGCGGATGTCGAGATAGAAGTCGTCATCCACTTGATACACGAGGCCAAGTGCCTGCAATTCCTCAATTCGTCGCACCACCTCGGGGATTGCTTCCACCGCTCCGATGTAGTCAGTCGGTGGGATCACGCTCAAGGCTGCCATGTCAGTGCGGAAGAGCTCTGTTTCGCGCATAGCTACGTCGCGCCAGTCTTGACCCGTCATGGCAGCACGTTCAAGAAGGGGATCATCAATGTCGGTAACATTTTGGGTGTAGTGCACTGCATGACCCGCATCGCGCCAGGCGCGGTTGAGTAGATCAAATGCAATGTAGGTCGCTGCATGGCCGATGTGTGTGGCGTCGTATGGCGTGATTCCGCAGACGTACATGCGCGCGGTGGCTTCGGGAGCTGTGGCGACTACTGACTTTGATGAGGTGTCGAAGACTCGGACGGCCGGGCCGCTGCCGGGCAAGTCGGGCAAGTCGGGGCTACGCCATGAATCCACTGTGTGAGCGTAGCGCGGCCGGCTAGAAGGCGGGCCAAGGCAGCGGTGGCCACGATCCATTGGGGCTCGGGAAGGTTCCGGACTCCAGCAAGCGGTCGATGCGAGTGATTGTGGCGTCGATCTCCGGCACGGTCAGCCAGTCATCGAGGAGGTCCTCTGAGATCCGACCCCTAATCGAGTGCAGGTCTCTGACAATGTCGACTGGGATCGGCTCATCGATCCAGCCCCACAGGACTGTGCGCAACTTGTCTTCGTGGTGAAAACACACTCCATGGTCGATGCCGAAGATTCCGCCAACGGCATCCACCAAGATGTGGCCCCCTTTGCGGTCGGTGTTGTTGGTGATCGCATCGAGGATCGCCAAGCGCTGAAGTTCTGGAGAGTCTGCGTGAACGAGCGACACAGGTTGTCCGGCGTAATCCTCCGCGTCCACAATGTGCCGCCAACCAACAGGGATCTCGTCTCGAGGAACGATGTCAACTACCGCTTCTGGGGTGGGATCAATCCACAACTGGCACATGCCCTCGCCCAGCGGCCCAGACTCTCGCCATACGGTCGTGGGGACACAGTTCCAATTCAGTGCCTCCGCAATGCGGTACGTCGCAATTTCGCGGAACCCCAATGTCCCTTCAGCGAAGTCCCACAACGGGCGCTCGCCCTGCCTTGGCTTGTAGACACACGTAAGAGATACATCGTGGAGAGTGACGACCCCACGAAGAGTGGTGTTGGAAGCCTCCACCAGGCGGCCCTCTATCTCGATCTCACCTTGGGTGAGGACCTCCGCAATGTCGTCGAGCTTCACCTTCTTCGATACCCGTTTGCTCGCGGACATAGATGGCCACGTGGGTCAAGCGGCTGGCTACAAATCGGGCATGGCTTACGGCCCGCAGACACAACTGCCACGGCCCGATGCGCGAATGCGCGTGCTTGAAGACCACTGAGGTGCACTGTAAGCGAGCCGTCTTCCTCCTCGCTGGTGGCCTCAATCGTCACGCACTCTCTTGCTGAGTCCCACGTGATGGACAGAGTCTGTACCTGAAATACGGATTCGAGAGGCACTTCCAATGGGCCCAGGTCATCGGAGCCCAAGTGCATCGCCGGAATAGCTGCCGAACCATTTGTTGCGGCGAGAACGTGATTGAGCAGAGCGTCAACGCGCTCAGCCAGAACGCGAACTTGCTCCTTCTCGACGGCCACACTGACTACCTCAACGTTGTTTCGAGCTTGGAGATAGAACTCCCTCTCGCCTGGCTGCCCCACCGTGCCTGCAACGAAGCGCTGTGGTCGATCGAATTCGAACTGCGTCATCCCGCTCCACCTCCCACAGTCGCGGATTTCGACTTGCGGCGACTAGGTCGCACAAGAGCGCTGAGATCCGCAGATGAATCATTCATTCGCAATACCGACGTGCCACTGTCGGAGTAGTTGATGACTGACACGGAGGCTGGATCGACATGAATGCGCTGGAATTGGTCGAGGTGCATGCCCAACGCGTCGGCGAGAATTGCCTTGATGACGTCGCCGTGACTCACCGCGACGTACATACTGCGAGGCCCAAGGGACACGTTCCACCTTCGAATCGCCGCAACGGCACGATGTTGCATCGTGAGCATCGGCTCACCCTCGTCGCCGGGGAACTTCACCGCGCTTGGCTGTGACTGAACGATCTTCCATAGTGGCTCTTTGGCGAGCACCTTAAGTTCGCGCCCAGTCCAATCTCCATAGCCACACTCGATCAGTCCGTCTTCTTCATGTAAGGGGCGAACGCCTTTCGACCCGGCGAGAAGCGCTGCCGAGGTTTCCATCGTGCGCTCAAGTGGGCTGCTGATAACAGCGTCAATCGGTAGCGCAGCTAAACCCAACCCGAGCCGTTCGACCTGCTCGCGCCCAAAGCTATCGAGGAAGACCCCGGGTGAGCGGCCAGCCAAGAGTCCTGTGGCATTAGCGGTCGTACGCCCATGCCGGACGAGAAGCACTGTGGTCATTCCTGCAGCCTAGGCGGCAGTCGAGTCTAGGAAACAACCCCGGTCACCAAGAGGATGACCAGCAGGGCCGCGAGACCAAGCCGATAGAAGACGAACGGTCGAAAACTTCCCGTCATGAGGTACTTCATCAACCACCTGATCACCGTGTAGCCCACCACAAAGGCGATCACCGTGGCCAAAATCGTGGGTCCCCACGACGTGGGTGCGCCGTCCTTGCCAATCTTGGTGGCTTCGTAGAACCCAGAAAGCAATACCGCGGGGATGGCCAAGAGAAAGGCGAATCGGGCTGCAGCCGCTCGGGTATAGCCGAGGAACAGTCCGCCCGAGATGGTGGCACCGGATCGGGAAACACCAGGGATGAGCGCGAGTGCCTGCGCGAGTCCGATGAGGATGCCGTCACGCCACGTCATCTGCTCCGACGTCCGCACCCGGGAGCCGAGCGCATCCGACGCTCCGAGAACCAGACCAAAGATCGCCAGCATGGCGGCCACGAGCCACAGATTGCGCGCGACGGTCTCGATCTGATGTGAGAACGCGAGCCCAAGGATTGAAATGGGAATGGTGCCGATGATGACGATCCAGCCCATGCGTGCGTCAGGATCGCTGCGAAGCGACGAGTCGCGAAGGGAGCGAAACCAGGTAGAGACGATTCTTCCGATGTCCTTGCGAAAGTAGATGAGAACCGCGGCTTCAGTGCCGATCTGTGTGACGGCTGTGAACGCGGCACCAGGATCAGGCCATTGGAAAATCTGTGAAGCAATCAAAATGTGCGCGCTCGAAGAGATTGGCAGGAACTCCGTGAGCCCTTGAATAATCCCAAGGATGATTGCTTCAAACCAGCCCACTAGTCCGCCAATCCAGATTCGTCTAGGACCTCGGCCATGGTGCGCAGGGTGGCAAGCCGTTGATCCATTGAGCCGATCGACACCGCGAGGGTCAGCGTGGTGACTCCAGATTCGGCATAAGCAGCTAATCGATCCCGGACGCGCTCACGTGGACCGATGAGTGATGTGCGATCGATGAATTCAACGGGCACGGCTCGAGCCGCGCCGAAATAATCCTTGGCTAGGTATGCCTCTTGGATAGCCGCAGCAGCCTCGCCGTAACCCAACCTCGTGGCTAGCGCGTTGTAGAAGTTCTGCTCCTTGCTGCCCATGCCGCCGATGTATAGCGCTGAGTAGCCTCGCAACGGGCCAGCACAGTCTTCCACGTTGTCACCGATCACAACGGGAACAGTCGGAACGATGTCGAATCCATCGAGGGTCTTGCCGATCTTTGCGCGTCCGGTCATGACATTGGCCAGCAGATAGCCGATTGTTTCGGGTACGTAGAAGATGGCCAACCATCCGTCGGCAATTTCACCGGCTAGTTCTAGATTCTTTGGACCCACCGCGGCGAGATAGATCGGAATGCTTTCACGCACCGGATGCACCGTGAGTGTGAGCGCTTTCCCCGGGCCATTGGGAAGTGGCAGGGTGAAAAACTCACCGTCGTATGTCAGTCGTTCACGGGCAAGAGCCTTGCGGACAATCTCGACGTATTCACGAGTGCGCTTCAGAGGTTTATCGAATCGGACACCGTGCCAACCCTCAGAGACCTGAGGGCCCGAGACGCCCAGCCCAAGTCGAAACCGGCCACCTGAAAGCGTGTCGAGGGTCGCGGCAGTCATGGCCGTATTGGCGGGGGTACGACCCGGGATCTGGAAGATGGCTGAGCCGACATCGATTCGTGTGGTCTGAGCAGCCACCCACGCCAGAACGGTCGCAGCATCAGAGCCGTAGGCCTCTGCGGCCCACACGACGCTGTAGCCGAGGCGATCAGCCTCTTGCGCGAGAGCGAGGTTGTCGGCGTCGTTGCCGCCGCCCCAGTAGCCAAGATTAAGTCCGAGCTTCACGCGCCCTCCATGCTTTTTTTAGGCAGCCTACCTCCCCATGATTGTCAGATCTGGGAGGTAGGTTCGGTGCATGGAGCAGCGACTACTGGGCACCACGGGCCTACAGGTCAGCCGTCTCGCACTGGGCACCATGACCTGGGACCGCGGCACCGACGCGGAGACAGCCCGTGCCCAAGTCCACGCCTTTTTGGATGCGGGTGGCAATCTCATCGACACTGCTGACGTATACGCCGATGGCATGTCGGAGCGCATTCTCGGATCGATTCTCGAGGACCCCAGGCTGCGATCGCGATCAATCATTGCCACCAAGGCAGTGTCGCGCCCTGGCACGCCTCGACGATTTGATGCTTCTCGCCAACACATCCTGCAGGCTCTTGATCGGTCGCTCGAACGCCTCGGCGTCGATCACGTTGACATCTGGCAGATGCACGTCTGGGATGCATTCACCCCGATTGAAGAGACCCTCGCCGCAATGGACGACGCAGTTCGATCAGGTCGCGTCAACTACATAGGCGTGTCCAACTACTCTGGCTGGCAACTTGCGCAGGCGGTTACATGGCAGCGCGCGGTGAGTGGTCGTTCCCCCATCATCTCCACGCAGATGGAATATTCATTGCTGCAGCGCGGCATCGAACGTGAGGTGCTTCCGGCCGCCCAAGCAATGGGTGTCGGCATATTGCCGTGGTCACCATTGGGTCGCGGTGTGCTCACCGCGAAGTACCGTCACAGTGCGCCCGTCGACTCCCGCGCGAGTTCGGAGGCATTTGGTCCATTCGTGCAGGCATACCTGCACGACCGGCATCGACGGGTTGTCGACGGTGTCGCGATGGCCGCCGAGGGATTAGGCGTCTCACCGGCTGAGGTGGCTTTGGCGTGGGTGCGCGATCGGCCGGGTGTGGTGTCCCCCATCGTGGGCGCACGCACCCTCGAGCAATTGCACGCAGCACTTGCCACCGAAGAACTCGAACTCCCCGAAGAAATCGCGCAGGCACTCGATGATGTGTCGACACCTTCCAGCGGATACCCCGAGAGCGGGATCTACCAGCGTTCCTAGCGGCTTATAGTCCCCACTCGGCGATGATCAGTTCACGTGTGTCCTCAAGAAGTTGAGGCATAGTTTTAACACCGGCAATCACCGGCATGAAATTGGTGTCACCGGCCCAACGCGGCACGACATGTTGGTGCAGATGGCCTGCGATGCCCGCGCCTGCAACTGCTCCCTGATTCATCCCGATATTGAAGCCCTGAGCACTCGAAGCTCGGCGTAACGCCCGCATCGACAACTGAGTGAAAAGCCCAAACTCGGCCACCTCATCAGTAGTGAGATCGGAGTATTCAGGCACGTGACGATAGGGACACACCATGAGGTGACCGGAGTTATAGGGATACAAGTTCAAGACAGCAAAAACACACTCACCCCGAGCCGCAATGAGCCCACTCACGTCGTCGAGTGTGGGGATACGACAAAACGGACAGTCGTCACCGGCTTCGGTGTGCGTGGGTCGACCCTCCCCGTTGATATACACCATGCGGTGCGGGGTCCAAAGCCGATCCCACGCGTCACTCATGCGATCTGTAGCCGGGTGCGTACGGCGTCGACAATCTCTGCGATCGCCTCAGACACCGGAATGCCATTGCGCTGCGTGCCGTCGCGATATCGGAAGGACACAGCTCCGGCAGCGACGTCCTCGTCACCGGCAATGAGCATGTACGGGATTTTCAACTTCTGAGCGTTACGGATCTTCTTCTGCATGCGGTCATCAGAGGAATCGACCTCGACTCGCACGCCTTCGGCACGCAGTGACGCTGCAACCTCGTCGAGATAGTCCACATGTGCATCAGTTACGGGGATGCCCACGACCTGCACAGGAGCCAACCAGGGTGGGAACGCGCCGGCGTAGTGCTCGAGAAGAACGCCGAAAAAGCGCTCGATCGAACCAAAGAGTGCGCGGTGGATCATGATCGGCTGTTGGCGGGTGCCGTCGGCGCTTTGGTACTCCAGATCGAAGCGCTGGGGCAACTGGAAGTCGACCTGAATCGTCGACATCTGCCAGGTGCGACCGATAGCGTCCTTGGCCTGCACAGAAACCTTAGGTCCGTAAAACGCAGCGCCACCTTCGTCAAGCACCAGAGTCAGCCCTTGCTTTTCCGCAGCGACCCGCAGCGCCTCGGTTGCCTCAGCCCATTCCTCGTCGGTTCCCACGCTCTTCTTCGGGTCGCGCGTGGACAACTCGAGGTAAAAGTCAGTCAGGCCATAGTCACGCAGGAGATCAAGTACGAAGGTCAGCAAAGTGTCGAGTTCGCCAGGCATCTGGTCTTTGGTGCAGTAGATGTGTGCGTCGTCTTGGGTGAATCCGCGCGCCCGTGTGAGGCCTTGGACGACGCCAGACTTCTCGTAGCGATAGACAGTGCCAAACTCGAAGAGCCGCAACGGAAGTTCACGGTAGGAACGTCCGCGTGAACGATAAATCAAATTGTGCATGGGGCAGTTCATCGGCTTGAGATAGTACTTCTGCGGGGCCCGGCGCAATTGACCGTCTTCGGTGTATTCGGCGTCGAGTTCCATGGGCGGATACATGCCCTCTGAGTACCAATCAAGGTGGCCAGAAGTCTCAAAAAGCTGGGCCTTGGTCAGGTGCGGGGTATTGACGAACTCGTAGCCTGCGGCTTCGTGTCGGCTACGCGAGTAGTCCTCCATCACGCGACGGATCACGCCGCCCTTGGGATGAAACACCGCAAGACCCGATCCAATTTCCTCAGGGAACGAGAACAGATCAAGTTCGGCACCAAGTCGCCGATGGTCACGCCGCTCGGCCTCCTGCAAAAAGGTCAGGTAGCCCTGGAGCTCGTCCTTGCTTGCCCACGCTGTGCCATAAATGCGCTGCAGCGACTCATTGTCTTGATTGCCCAGCCAGTAGGCGGCGGCACTACGCATCAACTTCATGGCGTTAGGAGCGATGTAACGCGTAGTGGGAACGTGCGGCCCACGACATAGATCACCCCAGCAGCGCTCCCCCGACTTAGCGTCGACATTGTCGTAGATCGTGAGCTCGGTGCCGCCGACCTCCATGACATCGGCACCACCCTCGCTGCCGATCAAACGCATCTTGAAGGGCTCGTACTGGAGTTCGTGTCGCGCCTCATCTTCGGTCACCACGCGTCGAGTGAAACGCTGACCCGCCTTGAGGATCACTTGCATGCGCTTCTCTAAGGCTTGTAGGTCCTCCGGCGTGAAGGGCCTACCGACCGCAAAGTCGTAGTAAAAACCATCCTTGATCGGCGGTCCGATACCCAGTTTTGCTTCAGGGAACTCCTGCTGGACGGCCTGGGCCAAGACGTGGGCGCAGGAGTGACGCAACACCGCGAGACCTTCGGGATCCGCAGC
>JBIHZU010000031.1:0-10540 GCA_044240285.1 Candidatus Nanopelagicales bacterium
CCGACGCCTGCCGATTCAGTTGCGTCTGATCCAGCAGTAACAGTTGAAGGCGTTCCTACTGCTCTAGGAACGCCTTCAACTGTTCGATCTCTGCGGTTTGCTCCGCGATGATGCTCTTCGCCAGGGCAGCAACTTCAGAGTTGGCCGAATTCTCGACCTGCTTCGCCATCTCAATCGCACCTTCGTGATGAGCGATCATGTACGTCGCGTACAACCGGTCGAACTGCGGCCCTGAGGCCGCTTTGAGTTCGTCCAACTGTGCATCACTCAACATGCCCTGCATTCCGTGACCCATATCCATTGCCATGTCTTGATCTATCGCGGAGTAGCCCCAGGTCGTCAACCAGGCAGTCATTAAGTCGATCTCAGGCTGCTGCGCGTTCTTAATTAGCTCCGCCAGGGCGACGATCTCTACATCCGTCGCGCGCGTTTCAGCCAAAGTTGACATCTCCACTGCCTGCTCGTGATGTGGAATCATCATCTGAGCGAACATCACTTCAGCGGCATTGGAGTCACCGGAGTTGGAGTCATCGCCATGCACCGTGTCGTGACCAGGTGACGTGATGGCGCTTCCCATGCCGCCGTGGGTCGCATCTCCGGCGCTGTGACTATTGGAGCAAGCGGCTAAGACGAGGGCGACCGGGACAAGAACGATAAGTAGGAGACGCATGATTTTTCTATTGTGCGTCTACATTCCCCAGTCCGGCAACTCCAGAGCCCGATACATGAATGAGGGGCCCGGACCGAAGTCCGAGCCCCTCATTGGTTCTGATGCGATAACTACCAGCGACGCAGTGCCTCAATGTCTGCTGCGTTGAGACCCGATCCCTTGCCCTTGAGCTGAGTCGAGTTCTCCTGAGCACGACGGTAGAGATCGTCGGCCTCTGGCGTACCCACGTGGTACTTGACCCACTGATCGTCGTAGAACCGACGCGGTCCTTCGATGATCGGCGGCTCGAAACCACGAGCGAGCGCGTTGGCCTCGTCGGCCGTGAGCTTGCCACGCGTGGTCGTGTACTTGGCCGTCTTGCGGGGCAGCGAAGTGCTACCGCCACGGATCGGACCAACACCGGCTGTGAACTCATCATTCGCCAGCGGTGAATAAGGCACGGCAGACCACATGTCGCCGGGCGCGTTCGAGAACTTGCTCATCGTGTACGGGCTTCCCTGCTGCGAGGAAAGTGACACATAACCGACCAGCTCCGCGATCGCCATGCCGCCGTATTCGTCGTTCATGATCGGCTTGAGGCGCTGCACACGATCTTCAACCGTGAACCAGTCCTCTTCGGAGTAGACACCCGCGAAGTGTGCGAGATCCTTGGCTACGGAGTAGTAGACCAGCAGACCCGCGTCGATCATCTGATCACGTGTCCAACCCGAGATGCGCTTCCAGAGATTGGCCGTTGCGACCTGCATCTGATCACGCATGTGATCGAGGTAGTCCGCGAGCTCCGAGGCGTTGTTCATGTGCACCGGGATGTAGCCGTTAGACAGGTAGTCCGACGTGTAGAGACCCACCGCAACCATGTTGTCGTGGTCGTAGGCCGGCGTGGCCTCGAAGGAACCCCAGTCATCAACGATGTTGAAGTGAGTGTCCTTCATGATGACCGGCAACGTCACGTTGTTGTATTCGATCTCTGACGCAACACCGTCCATCCACGGGTAGTCGCCCTCAGCCAGATCAACGAAGTCGCGAACAAGCATCTCGTTGTTGCCGACCTTGTAAGGACCACTGTTGTGAATGCCGAGACGGCACTCACAGTTCTTGAGGAAGGCGTACTGGGAAGCAGTCGCGAGGTACTTGACCACGGCCTGGTGCAACTTGTCACCCGGCTTGCAACCGAGGGCGTCAGCCTCGAACACCTGAAGCGTTCGCTCAGGAAGAATTTGTGAGCGATGGTTCATGGCGCTATTGAGGTTGTACGAGCTCTGGCGGTGGTAGGACCGGTTGACTCGCTGAGCGAAGTCGAGAACGAAGTGCACGTCCTCAAGTCCGTCAGTTGCATTGATCAGTCCCATATCGAGCAGGTACTGCCGGCCACCTAAGTAGAACTGCTGGATGATGCCGAGCATGATCGCGTTGGCTGAGGTCGAGACCTCACGGGCACGATCACCGAGCTCCTCGGGGCTCATTGCGTCACTAATCTTGCGCAGGAGTTCCGGGTAGCGATACCAGCAGTTGTAGTACGACAACGCGATGTAGGGGTTAACCGGGAACAGCTTCGACTCCTGCACCGTACGCGTTGTGCACTGGAAGTAGAAGACGTCGCTCGACTCGCGCAGCCACTGGTTCATGTCCTGCATCTGGGCATAGGTCAACTTTGTAGGCATCAGATGTCTCCTCAGGCGATCTTCGAGATTCGGACACGGGCAGCCTCATCGCGCTCGGCGTAGGCATCCCCTGCGGGCTTGGAGTATTCGATAAACACGCGGTCACCCTCAACGAGTCCGTCGAGCTCGGCGGCCATGATGCATGGAATGCCGTATTCGCGCGTGAGGATGCCGAGATGTGAGCGAGTGGTGCCGCCCATGCAGACCACGGCCTTGAATCCCTCAAGGATCGGCGCAGTGAGCGTGCCGCCAGAGTCGTCAATGATGGCGATGGTGTCCTCAGGGACGCCCCCGAGCAGCATCTCCATAACAACATCGACCGTGCCGATGAAGCGAGCAATGCCCTCGACGTCCGTGGCCTGGAAGACGTTGTCTCCAGTGCCCACAACCATGCGTCCCTGCTCGTCCATGACCTGGTTGCCCGAGTTGCCTACGCCAGCGATCGGCTTGTACTTCTCCGGCTCCTCTTTGATGGAGACGTCTGCCGACATGGTGAAGCGATAGCCCGTGGCGAGAAGATCGGCCTCGATCTTCTCGAAGTCTGCACGGGTCAACTCCATTGCTGGATCGTTGACCGCTTCCTGCCACGTCTTGCCCGATGCAGCGAACTTTTCGGCAACGAGCTTGCGAATTGCGGTGTGGTAAAACTCCACAACCTCGCTCATGGCCGGCTTCGCCCACTTGCTATCGAGAATCTGGGGCTCGCTCATGACACCTCCTGCTTCTTCTCGTGAATTCGTAAGGGCCAAAGACATCCGATGGATTTTGCCCTCGGGCGCCGTGGCCGTTCGGTCACGCTACCCCCTCTTGAGCGGATCTGCTAGGGGTTTATCGCCAAAGAGCCCGACTTCTCGAAATCGGTTGACGGCCGAGGTTAGACGGGCCACTCTGATCCACACATCCGATGTCTTCGCGCCCCTCGTGGGGCTTCACAGGAGGTTCCACATGGGTCTCATGACCGGCAAGACCGTAGTAGTCACCGGAGCCAGCACCGGGCTCGGCAAGGCCTCCATGGCCACTCTGGCCCGTGAAGGCGCCAATATCGTCGCTTCAGCTCGCACCAAGGACAAGCTCGAGGCCGCCGTGGCTGAGATCACCGCTGCGGGCGGATCGGCGATTGCGGTCGCCGCTGATATGAGCGATGACGCTCAGGTCGGCAAGGTCATTGACGCTGCGGTGGCCGAATTCGGCCGTTTGGACGCCCTGGTGAACAACGCAGGCGTGGGCTACGGCTACCGCGCCGTACGCCCCAACAGCATGCTCCCCATCGTGGAGTCCCCCCTCGATGAGTGGGAGCACGTGATGGGGATCAATCTCAACTCGGTCGTTTTCGCCTCTCGTCGCGCACTCCCGATCATGATCGAACAAGGCAGCGGCTCCATCGTCAACGTGGCCAGCATTTTGGGGATGGTCGGTCACCACGACGCCCATGCGTACACCACCGCCAAGGGCGCCATCATCAACCTCACCCGGTCCATGGCCAAGACCTATGGCCCTTTGAACATCCGGAGCAATGTGCTCGCACCCGGCTTCATCGACACCCCGATGATCGCTGAGTACACGGAGTACCTCAATGCCGAAGAGACCCGCAATAGCTGGGGCTGCCCGATGGGTCGTACCGGAACTCCGGATGAGATCGCTAACGCGGTGCTCTACCTGACTTCAGATCTGTCGTCTTACACCAACGGCTTGGTCATGGCCGTCGACGGGGGCTTTACCGCCTGCTGATACAAACTGTGCTCTACAGGGAGGTTCACAGTGACTGTTGTCGTAGCAGGCGGTAACCGAGGCATCGGCTTTGAAATGGCTCGCGGTCTCACCCAGCCCGGTGAGACCGCGATTCTCGGCTATCAGCGCGACGAAGCGTCAGCGCGTGAGGCCGTCGAGACGCTCGCTAAGGATGGCATCACCGCGTTCGCGGTCCAGTCGGATATGAGCACGCCCGAAGGTGTTGCGCACTTCATCTCCGAAGCCGCTCGGCTCGGCGACGGATCCATCCGTGTGCTCGTACACAGTCTCGTGCGGGTCTTACAAGGGCCGATCCTCGAGCACGATGTTCACGAGATTACGTCTGTTCTCAACGTCAATGCGATGTCGCTGCTGTGGCTCGTGCACGCCGCGCGACCGCACCTCGATCGTGGATCATGCATCCTGTTCCTGTCCAGCCGCGGCAGCACGCGTGTCATCCCTGGCTATGGCGCAGTCGGACCCGCCAAGGCGTTTGCTGAATCTCTTATCAAGAACTTGGCCGTTGAGCTCGGCCCAGATGGAATTCGCATCAACGCCATCTCACCAGGCACTCAAGACACTCAAGCCCTTCGTCAGGTCTACGGCGACAAGACCGACGAAAAGATTGAGGCGTCGCGAAAGGCCACTCCTATGCGTCGACTCGCTACGCCCAAGGACTATGTCGCGCTGTCGAGATTCATCGTCTCACCAGAAGCAGAGATGCTCACTGGGCAGACGTACATGGTCTACGGCGGCACCGACCTCATCTAGGCGCTCTAGCTGCGACGCAGTTCGAGATCCATCGTCTCCGTTGCTACGCGCAGGTACGGCGTATTCGTGGTCTTGAGCAGAGCACGTACCTGTTCGACCTCAGGGGATGCCAGTGGGAAATGTTGCTTGACGGGCCCGGCTGCTCGCATTGCCTCGAGGTCGGTCTCGGGCACAAGGAAGCGCAGGATGAGTTCGTCATCATCGTTGGTGCCGTACCGCTTACGGAGTTCTTCAATGCTGGGAGCTTCAGGCGGATTGGCGACAACTTCCTTCCAGCGCGGGTTCGACATCATGCGATCCATTGCTTCGGGATCAATCGGAGCCGGCGGCTTGCCGTAGTAGCCGGCCGCATACATCAGGTTTTCGGTGGGAACGACGGAGTACCTATCACCAGTAACAATGTTAAGCACTGCCTGAATACCCACTAGCTGGCTGACGGGAGTCGCCATGATCGGGTAGCCGAGTTCGCGACGCACGCGCGCCGTCTCAGTAAACACTTCGTCAAGCCGATGTGACATGCCGTACTGCGCAAGTTGCGCCTTCAGCGTGCCAGTCATGCCACCGGGCACCTGATGGCTCACGTTAAACAGGTCGTACTCAGCGTGCTGATTGACCAAGTAGCCCATGGCCTTGCCGACCTTTTCCATGTGCTCCGCAACTGGCGGAAAGAGGCTGGTGTCCAACGAATGCGAGAAGCCCAGCGCCTCAATATTGCGGACCATGACCTCCGTTGACGGAGTAGACGGCCCATTGGCCATTGGTCGGCTCGCAGTGTGCAGCACCGTGATGCCGTGCTTGATTGCCTCGCAGTACGCGACTGCAGAAGTGCCCATGAGGTTGTTGGAGTGCATCTCCACTGGCTTGCCGCCCGCAGCCGCCACAATCCGCGGCACCAGCGTGCGAATGCGATCTACATCGAGTACGCCAGCCGTGTCGTAGAAGAGGATGGTATCGACGCCAGGGATAGCGGCCATCTGTCGAACTTGTTCCTCGAACAACTCATCGGTGTGCACCGGTGACTGAGTGAAAAAGATAGTGCCCGCAATTTCCGAACCGAACTCCTTAGCCACATTGGCCAGACGATCGATGTTGTGGAAGTTATAGAGCACGTCATAGATCCAGAAGGAACGAACACCATGACGGTTCAGCTGGCGCATCCATGCATCCATCAGATCTGGTGGCGTGATGCCCATGCTCACGGCTGCGTTGGAACGCATACCGCCTCTGACAGGAGTCTTCTTGATCTGACCTAGGACGAGGTCAAGACCTTCCCATGGATTTTCGCGACAGAACTTGATCAGTACCTCATGAAATGAGGAGGCAGCAAGGTCGATACGGCTAAAGCCCGTGCGATCAAGAATTGGTGCAACTGGCAAGGCGTGAGCCGCCTGCATGCGCATGCCCCACAAACTCTGTTGGCCATCGCGAAGAGTTTCGTCAAGAAAGTCAATATGCGGCATTGCTACTCCTTAGCTTGCAGTTGCTCGCGCAATTCGCGCTTAAGAACCTTACCTGCGCCATTGCGAGGCAAGCTGTCTACATGCAGGTACTCCTTGGGACGCTTGTAACGCGCCATTGATTCAAGGCAGAACGCATCGAGCCGATCCGCGTCAAGCGTGCATCCAGGTTCTGTCACGATGATCGCAACAACCCGCTCACCCCACTCAGGATCCGGGAGCCCGATGACGGCTACTTCTGCCACCGTCGGTTCCTGAAGCAGCAGATCTTCAATTTCGCGGGGGTAGATATTGGAGCCACCCGAAATGACCATGTCTTTGCTGCGATCGAGTAATTGGAGATGTCCTCGCTCCCATCGACCAAGATCACCGGTGTGCAACCACCCGCCTCGCAGACTCTCCGCGGTCTCTTCAGGCCGATCGAGATAACCCCGCATGACTGTCGCTCCGCGTACGCACACTTCGCCAATGTCACCGTCTGCAACCTCGACACCATCCTGCATGATTTTGACGTCAATACCGACTCGCGGAACGCCTACCGAACTGAGCAATACATCATCACCAGCTGCAGCGGCTGCGGCCATCTGACGTTGGCCCATCGCTGTGATGGTGCAAGGCGTTTCGCCTTGCCCGTAGCCATTCCAGATTCGTGGCCCGAACGTGCCCAGGGCAAGACGCAAGTCCTCTGCGTAAACAGGGGCAGCACCGACAAGGAGTGTTCCCATGCGCTCTAGGGGCGCTGCCTGAATCTCTGGAGAAACAGCAAGGCGTCGCATCAATACTGGTGGTGCGAAGAAAGAAAGACGCTCGTGGACTGTTAACAACCGCGCAATTGTTGCCGGGTCGGTGGCGGACGGAACCACTTGTGCAGCACCACGCGCTACAAACGGCAAGGCAAAAAGTCCCGACGCGTGGCTTTGTAGCGCGATATGCAGCAGGCCCGATCGGTCATCAACCCATTCTGTGTCGGCCAGATACGCGACCGCCATCGCAAAAAGATTTGAGTGAGTGAGTTGAGCACCCTTGGGCTTTCCTGTTGTTCCACTGGTATAGAAGATCCACGCATCATCACTCGCGTCGGTAGTCGAACAACCGATTGCATCGGCCTTTCGTGCATAAAGAAGATCCGACTTATCGATGACGCGGATCACGGCAGTCTTCGGCACTTCGGTCAGCATGGCTTCAGCAAGATCTGGCGAAACGAGACACACGCGGGCCTTGCAGTCGTCAAGCAATGCAACTGCTTCACGAGGATGCATCATGCTGTTCAAGGGAACGGCGACAGCACCAGCCCACCAGATGGCATATAACGCCTCCAGATAGTCAGGACGATTTGTCATGAAGAGTCCGACTCGATCACCCGGCTGAACTCCGCTACGACTGACTAAGTCACCAGCACGTGCTGCGACTCGGTCAGCAAATTGTGAATACGAACAATCCACCACATCGTCGACGATGATGGCCGGGCGGGAGGGCGCCGCGAGCGCACTTGCGCGCAGCGTCTGAGCAAGGTTCACGACTTCTTCAAACCCACGTTCAGATCCAAATACTCGCGCAGCCACTTCTCCGACTCAGAGAGGTGCAACGTTGCCGCTGCAGCCGCGAGCACGGGATCACGATCGGCGAGAGCATCAAGAATGTGACCGTGCTCTGACAGAGTCATCGCCTTCACGCCGCTCAGCGACGCACGCCACACCCGAGCACGGAGTCCCCGCGTGAAGATCCCCTCAAGAATCGAGCAGAGACTCGCATTGCCAGTGGCCGCAGCGATCTCTCCATGGAACTCCATGTCTCGGTAGATCAGTTCCTCAGCACCATGGGCACCCTTCATCTCCTTCAGGCTGGTCCTGAGGATCTCCAGGCGCTCTGGTGTGATGCGCTGGGCGGCCAGCGCCGTGGCAGCGGGCTCCAGCAACCGGCGCACCTCAAACACCTCCACGAGAGTCGAATCGGACATCAGATCGACTACGAAGGACATGCCGGAGAGCAGGAGCTGGGGTTCCAAGCTGGTGACGTAGGTGCCATCCCCCCGGCGTACGTCCAAGACGTTGGCCTGGCTCAGCGCCCGAACCGCCTCACGCAGGGAACTCCGGGACACGGACAGGCGGGTGGCGAGTTCCTGCTCTGGGGGGAGCCGATCCCCTGGCTGGATTTGCCCAGAGACAATCAGGTCGCGGATCTTCTCGATGACCGAATCCGTCACGCTCATGTCCGCACCTCCTTGATTCTGGCCAAAGTCTCTTGTGGCAAGTGCCTCGTGCGGGTAGTCTGCCACAAACATCCGATGTCTCGACGGGTTTTCTCCCCGCTGGCACCGGATGCCCGACCCCCGAACTAGGAGGCTGACCGGTGGCCCTTTCCCCGGAAGACATCCGCGCACTAATCTCGGCATTCCAATCATCCGATTGGGACGAAATGTCCTTGCAGTACGGGGATACTCGCCTTGATTTGACCCGCAATGGACACCCCCCCGTGGGCCGCCAAAACGCCCCAGTGGCTGCCGCGCCTGCCGCACCTGTCGCCGCTCCGGCGGCTGCCAGCGCGCCCGTGGCCCCTACCGCGCCCGCCGCGCCCAGTGGTCCGACATCTGTGGCCCACCCCGACGGCCAGAAGGTCACTTCGCCGTCCCTCGGGCTGTTCTGGCGCTCACCGCAGCCTGGTGCCCCCTCATTCGTGGAGGTCGGCCAACAGGTGGACGCCGAGGACACCGTCTGCATCGTCGAGGTCATGAAGCTCATGAACCACGTCAAGGCCGGTGTTTCTGGCAAGGTCGTGGCCATTCTCGTGGACAACGGCGCCATGGTGGAGTTCGGCCAGACCCTGGTCGTTGTCGAACCCGGGGCGTAGGTCATGCCGGCACTTCGGCGCGTGCTCGTCGCCAATCGTGGCGAGATCGCCGTACGAATTATTCGAGCCTGCGCAGACGAGGGCATCGAAAGTGTCGCCATCGTGTCCGACGCAGACCGCGACAGCATGGCAGCAGTACTTGCCGATCGAGTCGTCTGCATTGGCCCTGGCCCTTCGCCGCAGAGCTATCTCGATATCGATCGGGTGATTGCCGCAGCCAAACTAACCGAATGTGATGGCCTACACCCAGGCTATGGATTCCTTGCAGAACGTGCAGAGCTCGCCGAAGCATGCGCCGAGAATGGCATCGCGTTCGTGGGGCCCAGCGCTGACTCAATCCGCCGAGGCGGCGACAAAGTCGAGGCGCGCGCAGTTGCCCGTCAACTCGATATCCCCACCGGTGCGGGCAGCGACGCTCTTGCAGATGCCGATGAAGCAGCCGAAGTTGCGGCGCGAGTCGGCTTCCCGGTGCTCCTAAAGGCTGCGGCCGGTGGCGGTGGGCGAGGCATGGTGCTCGTCGAAGAACCCACAAACCTCAAGGAGCGCTTCGCCGCAGCAAGCCACGAAGCACTGCAGGCGTTCGGTGATGGGCGCATGTACGTCGAGCGCTTCGTGAGTCGAGCCCGTCACGTTGAGGTGCAAGTGCTTGCGGACACGCACGGCAACGTGATCCATCTTGGTGAGCGCGACTGCACCGCACAGCGCCGCTACCAGAAGGTCGTCGAAGAGGGCCCCGCAACCGCGGTGGCTCCCGAAGTTCGCGCGGCCCTGCATGAGTCCGCTCTGAAGATCGCTCGGCTCTTGAACTATGTCGGTGCAGGCACCATGGAGTTCATCGTCGATGCGGTCACGGGTGACTTCGCCTTCTTGGAGGTCAACACAAGAGTCCAGGTCGAGCATCCCGTAACCGAAGAACTCACAGGCGTTGACATTGTGCGCGAGCAGTTGCGTATTGCCGGTGGCGAACCGCTGTCCGTGACTCAAGCAGATGTGAAACTCACCGGTCATGCGATTGAGTGCCGCATTAATGCCGAGGATCCACGTCGCAACTTCCTGCCATCGCCGGGCCGCGTGACACGATGGATCGCGCCGCAGGGTGGTGGAGTTCGCGTCGATAGCCACGTGTTCGGTGGATACCTCATTCCGCCGTATTACGACTCCATGGTTGCCAAGATCATCGTGCATGGTGCCGACCGCACGCAGGCGCTCGCACGCATGAAACACGCGCTCGAGCATCTCGTCATTGAAGGCATCGACACCAACCGAGAATTCCTCCTCGACCTCATTTCTGCCGAGGACTTCGTTAATCAGGACCATCACACCCGTTGGGTGGAGCAATCATTCCTGTCCGGATGGCAGGAAGAGCTCGAATCAAAGGAGCAGTTGTGACCGAGATCAAGTTCATC
>JBIHZU010000231.1:0-2980 GCA_044240285.1 Candidatus Nanopelagicales bacterium
GTGAGATCGCCTTGGGCGACCCTCAGCACGAGGTATTCACGGTCGACGCCCTTGATGGTGCGGACTTCTACGGCCTCGATCAGGGCGGCCCCGTGGTGCGGGTATACGACGGTGTCGCCGACGTTGAAGGTCATGAAGTGAGTCCCCTTTCAAGGACACTCAGGATATCACGGGATGAAGGACCTTCGAGCCGAGATGAGGAGGCCACCTCGCCCCGCACAGCCTCACGAGAGGCCCCTCACTGGACCAGATATTCTCCTCCTGTGACCTTTACTCCTCGCGCTCGCCTGGCCCTCGCAGCCCTGTCCGTACCTGTCCTCGCCCTGAGCCTGACCGGCTGTTTCAATGGGCCACAAGCCACGACAAATGCTCAGGCCACCCAGCCCAGCGGCGACGGGGTCTGGGGCCAGATCGGCACAATGAAGGTCAACAATGCCACCCTCGTTCTGGGTCCAGCTGGCTCGAAGACGGCGACACTGATTATGACTATCTCCAACGTGGGTACGGCCGAGGATTCCCTGGATTTCGCGACCATCGCGGGCGCATCAGCCACGATCCTTCCGGCGGCAGAGATTCCTGTCGCGCCCAACTCCTCGGCGAGTTTCGGATACGTAGGAGCGGCAAACTCGGTTAACGCAGCGCAGTTCGAGACCGGGGAGAGCACCTACGTGCCGGTGACATTGACCTTCAAGAACTCAGGCATTTTGACGTTGAGCGTTTTGACCGTCAGTGCTGACGGCATCTACACCGGCATCACGCCGGGCCCCGTTGGCTAATTAGTACAGCGAGGCGACTTACAGTTCGAACTTGTAGCCGAGCCCACGGACCGTCACCAAGCTGACGGGATTGCCGGGGTCTTCTTCGATCTTGGCACGTACGCGCTTGACGTGAACGTCAAGAGTCTTCGTGTCACCGACGTAGTCGGAGCCCCACACGCGGTCAATGAGTTGACCGCGAGTAAGCACTCGGCCGGCATTGCGCACGAGAAACTCAAGTAGATCGAATTCCTTGAGCGGCATGGGCACAATCTCGCCACGCACGCTCACGAGGTGGCGCTCCACATCGATGCGGACCGGACCGGCTTCTACAACACTGGGCGTCAACTCTTCAGGTTCGGCCCCGCGACGCAGCACTGCACGAATGCGGGCAACCAACTCACGCGAAGAAAAAGGCTTAGTCACGTAGTCATCCGCACCGAGCTCAAGTCCAACAACCTTGTCGACTTCGCCATCCTTAGCCGTGACCATGATGATCGGCACAGCAGAACGCTGGCGAAGGTTGCGACAGACCTCGGTGCCAGCCATGCCCGGGAGCATCAGATCAAGGAGAACGAGGTCTGCACCATTGCGATCGAACTCGGCGATAGCGGCCAGCCCGTCCTGAGCGACACCGACCTCATAGCCCTCACGGCGAAGCATGAACGACAGGACGTCCGAAAACGACTCCTCGTCCTCAACCACAAGCACTCGTGTCACGAGGTACCTCCCTCTTCGCTGATGATAGGCCCAGATTCGTCTTGGCCTAGTTCTAGACTCATATCTCCGTCATATGCCGGAATTCTGAGCGTGAATGTCGATCCGACTCCGGCTTCGGACCACACTGTGCACTCACCACCGTGATTTCGGCACACGTGTTTAACGATGGCCAAGCCCAGTCCTGTGCCCCCCGTTGCACGCGATCGTGCCGGATCAACGCGATAGAAGCGTTCGAAGATTCGATCGAGGTCATGAGCGGGAATTCCTACTCCTTGGTCCTTCACATCAATCTCCACGACGCCGTTGGGTCGGCGCACCGTGATCGACACCCGCGTGTTGGCTGGTGAGTAAGCAACGGCGTTGGTGAGCAGATTGCGCATGGCCATGAGCAATTGACTCGAATCGCCATAGACACGCAGGCCCTCGGTGCCGCCAATCTCAATCTCGATCATGCTCGCGACCGCCAGTACGCGAATCTCATCAACTGCCTGGCCGACAAGTTGATCCACCTCAAGAATCTGCGCGTGACTCATAGGCTCATCGCTTTGCAATCTCGACAAATCAATCACATCGTTGACGAGATGCGCCAGTCGAGTGGCCTCAATCTGCATACGCTCGGCGAACTTACGAACAGCATCTGGCTCATCGCTCGCAGAAAGCACCGCCTCCGCGAGAAGCGACAGCGCGCCCACCGGAGTCTTCAATTCGTGACTTACGTTTGCCACGAAATCACGACGCACGGCTTCGATTCGACGCTCATCAGCGAGGTCTTCGACGATCACCAAAAGAATGCCCTGCCGCAACAAAGCGATCTGCGCCCGAATGTCCAGCTGGCCTCGACCTAGGGGAGGGCGTGGCACACGCATTTCGCGCTCGCGAGTGCGACCGTCGCTGCTCACTAGATCGCACAAATCTCTGATCTCGGCGATGGCTATGCGGTCACGGCGGGTTAGGCCCAGGGTCTGGGCTCGAGGCGACGAATACGCCACATCCCCGTCTTGGCCCACCAGCGCGTAGGCACTCGTCAGGAGTTCGAGGGTCCGAACCATCTCAAGAGGTAGGCCGATACGAAGCGCGCACGCCTCAAGGCCCGGCCCCTCTTCGGAAGTCACCTCTTGAGGATAGAGCCGTCGTACGGCCTTCGTGCACCATCGCCCGCTCAATGGGTACGTATGGTCAGCAACCGTTCACCCATCGGCTTCCTTGTGTTCACTCGCCAGTTGAAGAGAGCGAAGAAGTTCGAAAATTCCCGTAGACTTCTCCTAATTCATGGAGGAGTTGCGAGCATGCGACAGGCATACCAGGAGCAATTGAGCACTATCGGGGATGACCTCGTGGCAATGACGCGTCTCGTGGGCTCCGCCATGAACCGCGCCACTCAGGCCCTCCTCGACGCTGACCTGCAGCTGGCCGAAGCCGTGATTCGGGCCGACGAAGAGATCGATGCCCTCAATGCCGAGGTTGAAGAGCGCTGCTTCGAGATCACGGCATTGCAAGCACCAGTC
>JBIHZU010000232.1:0-2979 GCA_044240285.1 Candidatus Nanopelagicales bacterium
TAGCCGCTGCGCGAGATGCGTTCCCGGAGTGGTCGCAAACGAGCCCTGCCTATCGGCGCGACGTCCTGCAGGCTCTCGCCGACGGCTTGGCCGCTCGCACGCAGGAGTTTGCGGAGACGATCACCGCCGAAATGGGTGCTCCCGCCGGCATCGCCGCAGCGATCCAAGCCCCGCTCCCTCAGACCATCGTGCGTTCCTATGTGGACATTCTGGAGAACTACGAGTGGTCCTACGAAGTCGGCAACACCCTCGTGGCGCGCGAGGCAGCCGGAGTCGTCGGTGCAATCACGCCGTGGAACTACCCGCTTCATCAGATCATCTGCAAACTCGCTCCCGCACTCGCGGCGGGCTGCACGTTCGTCCTCAAGCCCAGCGAATTAACGCCGCTGTCTGCTTATCTGCTTTTCGACGTGCTGCACGAACTCGGGCTTCCCCCCGGTGTCGTCAACCTCGTCCCGGGATACGGAGCCGAAGTCGGCGCCGCACTCGCTGGACACCCGGGGCTCGATGTCGCCTCCTTCACCGGTTCTGTGGCATCGGGAGCCAAAGTGGCCGAAGCCGCCGCACCCAACATCACCCGCGTCACTCTCGAGCTCGGTGGCAAGTCCGCCAATGTGATTCTCGATGACGCCGACCTCAAACTCGCAGTCAAGATCGGCATCGCCAAGGCGTTCCTCAACTGCGGTCAGACCTGCACGGCGTGGACGCGCATGCTCGTGCCGTTTCACATGTACGAAGAGGCGTTGGAGTTCGCCGCAGGATTTGCCACGTCCTACTCCGTGGGCGATCCCACGTTGACTACTACCAAACTCGGGCCACTCGCGAGTCGCGTGCAGCGCGACAAGGTGCGCGCGCTCATCGACACGGCCGTGAGTGAAGGTGCCCGCGTGGTGACCGGCGGAACAGCAGCACCCGATGGCTTGCCCATTGGCTACTACGTGCGACCCACAGTGCTCGCCGATGTGCGCCCCGACTCGACGATCGCGCAGACCGAAGTTTTCGGCCCGGTGCTTGCCGTCATGGCCTACGACGGCGACGAGCAGGCCATCGCTATGGCAAACAACTCCGACTACGGCCTACATGGCGGGGTGTGGTCAGCAGACACCGAACGCGCGATGTCGGTTGCGCGGCGCATGCGCACAGGCTCGGTCGACATCAACGGCGCGGCCTATAACCCCATCGCGCCTTTTGGTGGCTTCAAGAAGTCCGGCTACGGCCGCGAACAAGGCGTCGCTGGCATGGATGAGTACCTGTCCCTGAAGTCCATCGGCCGACCGTGAAGCCTGCGCTTGGGCTCGGCGCCTACACTCGACACTGCCCACGATGAGAAACGGAGACGCCATGTCCGTCACTGCAAATCCCGAAGAGGGCAAGCGCGCATTCGACCTTGACCGCAAGTATGTCTTTCACTCGTGGAGCGCCCAAGCAACGCTTAACCCGATGGTGATCGCGGGCGCAGAGGGCTCCTACATCTGGGACCACGACGGCAACCGTCTCCTCGACTTCTCCTCACAGCTCGTCTACACCAACCTCGGCCATCAGCATCCAAAGATTGTGGCGGCGATCCAAGAACAAGCCGGTCGTCTCGCCACAGTTGCGCCTCAGCACGCGGTCGGTATACGCGGCGAAGCAGCTAAGCGCATCATCGAGGTGTCCAATGACAACTTCACTCAGGTCTTCTTCACCGGAGGAGGTGCCGAAGCAGTCGAGAACGCAATTCGGATGGCACGACTCCATACGGGTAGGCGCAAGGTGCTGTCCTATTACCGCAGTTATCACGGCAACACGAGCACAGCGATCGCTGCGACTGGAGACAGCCGACGTTGGCCCAATGAGATTGCACCCGATCACGTCCACTTCTTTGGGCCATTCCTCTACCGATCGGCATTCCATGCCACATCAGAAGCAGAGGAATGCCAGCGTGCACTTGAATATTTAGAGCAGACGATTCTGCTTCAAGGTCCGGCCACCATCGCAGCAATCTTGATGGAGACCGTTGTCGGCACTGCCGGGATCATTCCGCCGCCGCCGGGCTACCTCAACGGCGTACGCGATCTGTGCGATAGGCACGGCATCATCATGATTTGCGATGAAGTCATGGCGGGCTTCGGTCGCACGGGCAAGTGGTTTGCCTACCAAAACTATGACGTCAGCCCAGATCTCGTGACCTTCGCCAAGGGCGTGAACTCCGGATACATCCCCGTCGGCGGCGTCATCATCTCCGAAAAGATCGTCGCGACCTTCCAAGATCGCGTGTTCCCCGGCGGACTCACCTACTCCGGGCATCCGGTGGCTATGGCTTCCATTTGTGCCGCGATTGATGCAATGCATGAAGAAGGCACCATGGAGCACGCCACCACAATTGGCCAAGATGCAATTGGCCCAGCGTTGCGTGGATTGGCCGAGCGGCACCCCATCGTCGGTGATGTACGCGGACTAGGCGTCTTTTGGGGACTCGACCTAGTCAAGAACCGCGACACCCGCGAACCAGCGCTGCCCTACGCCGCGCCGATGAGTTTCAATGGTGGGGACAACGCGGTGGCCAAGGCGTTCGCTGAGGCTAAGAAGCGCGGGTTGCTACTTTTCCCTGCGGGCAACCGGCTTCACGTCGTGCCGCCATGCAACGTGAGCGTGGCAGAGGTAGACGCGGCCATGGCGATTCTTGATGAGGCGCTCACAGTCGCGGATCAGTACGCCAACTAAGCCGACATCCCATGTCTGCTTGGATGGCTCCGTGTCGGGATTCGCGTACGAAGTCAATCATCGGCTTGAGGGTCGCCTCGGTCGCACCGGCACGATCACAACCCCACATGGCGTAATCCGCACGCCCGCCTTTATTCCGGTGGGCACTAAGGCCACCGTGAAGTCCGTGCTGCCGGAGTCGATGGCCGACTTGGGTGCGCAAGCGCTGCTCTCGAATGCCTATCACCTGTATCTACAGCCTGGCCCAGACATTCTTGACGAAGCGGGCGGTTTAGG
>JBIHZU010000233.1:0-2955 GCA_044240285.1 Candidatus Nanopelagicales bacterium
AGGCCGATGTCGACGCCACTGTGCGTGAAATTCGCACGGCGCTCCTTGAGGCCGATGTAGCCGTATCCGTCGTACGCGATTTCTGCGCACGTGTACGAGAGCGTTCGCTGTCTTCGGAAGTTTCGGGGGCGCTCAATCCGGCCCAGCAGGTTGTCAAGATCGTCAACGAAGAACTCATCGCGATTCTCGGCGGTGAGACTCGTCGCTTGCGATTCGCCAAGACCCCACCAACTTTTATCTTGCTGGCCGGCCTTCAGGGTGCGGGCAAGACGACGCTTGCGGGCAAGTTGGCCAAGCACCTCAAGGACAACGGTCACGCGCCACTCCTCGTGGCAGCAGATCTGCAACGCCCCAATGCTGTTGACCAGTTGCGCATCGTCGGGGAGCGGGCCGGTGTGCCGGTCTATGCGCCGGAGCCAGGCAATGGAGTGGGCAATCCGGTTGATGTTGCTAAGCAATCGCGCAACTACGCCGAAGTGCACGTACACGACATCGTCATCGTCGATACCGCGGGTCGACTCGCTGTAGACAGCGAACTCATGCAGCAGTTGCGTGATGTGAGAGATGCCGTCACGCCAGACGAGATCTTGCTCGTCGTAGATGCCATGATCGGTCAGGACGCTGTTCGCACGGCTGAGGAATTTGGCGATGGGGTGGGCTTCGACGGTGTCGTCCTCACCAAGCTCGATGGTGATGCTCGAGGCGGCGCGGCACTGTCGATTGTGTCGGTCACTGGACGCCCCGTTCTCTTTGCATCAACGGGTGAGGGTCTCGCAGACTTCGAGACTTTCCATCCCGATCGCATGGCGGGCCGCATTCTCGATATGGGTGACGTACTCACTCTCATTGAGCAGGCAGAGAAAGCATTCGATGCTGATCAGGTCGAGCAGATGGCGCGCAAGGTGGCGCGTGGCGACGACTTCACCCTCACTGACTTCCTTCAGCAAATGCAGGCCGTGCGCAAGATGGGCTCGCTCGGCAAGATGCTCGGGATGCTTCCCGGTATGGGAGATGTAAAGGCCCAGCTCGAACAGGTCGACGAAAAGGAGATTGACCGCGTCAGTGCGATCATCCAGTCGATGACGCCGGCGGAGCGCGACGACCCCAAGCTGCTCAATGCTTCACGTCGCCAGCGCATTGCGCGCGGCTCGGGAACCACGGTCACTAACGTCAACTCCCTCGTGGAGCGCTTTGGTGAGGCCCAGAAGATGATGAAGCAAATGCGCGGTGGCAAGGGCATGCCCGCGATGCCCGGCATGCCAGGCTTCGGCGCCGGGGGCGGCAAGAAGTCCAAGGGCCGTTCGGGTCAGGTCGTGAAGGCAAAGAAGGGCCGCTCCGGCAACCCGGCAAAGCGGGCCGTGGAGGAGCAGCCGCGTCCCGCGAGTCAGCCCGGCAGCCTCCTTCAGGGCGGCGCGATGGACCCCGCTGACGTGGATCTGCCCCCCGAACTTCGCGACCTGTTCAAGCAGTAAGTGCCCTCAATCGGGAGCCGATGTGACCGCGGGCCCCTGTCTCTGGCAGGATGTGCGAGTCGTGCGGCAGTTCCGGCCCTCTATCCGGGTCTGCCTCGATACCGGCCCGGCGAGACCGCACCCCACGCGGAATTTAACGGCCCACCCAACCTCAGGAGAATAAGTACGTGGCTGTCAAGATCAAGCTCAAGCGGCTCGGCAAGATCCGCACCCCCCAGTACCGCATCGTGATCGCCGACTCGCGCACCAAGCGCGGCGGCCGATCGATCGAGGAGATCGGGGTCTATCACCCCACGGAGGAGCCCAGCCTCATCCGCATCGACTCTGCGCGCGCGCTGCACTGGCTCGCGGTTGGCGCACAGCCGACCGAGGCAGTCATGGTGCTGTTGAAGGTCACCGGTGACTGGCAGAAGTTCAAGGGCCTCCCGGGCACCGAGGGCACCCTGCGCGTTGCCGAACCCAAGCCCAACCGTCTCGCGGTATTTGCCGCTGCGGTGACCGATGCAGCTAACGAGCCCGAGCACAAGCCGAAGAAGCTTGAGCCCAAGGAGCCCTTAGCCGAGGCGGTCGTTGAAGCAGTAGCAGTCGAAGCTATTGCTGAGGTCGTCGCCGAAGAGATCGTGGCCGAGGCCGTCGCCGAAGAAATCATTGCTGAAGAGGCTGTCGTAGCCGAGGCCGAAGAGATCGTGGCCGACGCCGAGAAGTCCGAGGAGTAAGAGTGCTCGAGGAAGCCCTCGGTCACTTGGTCCGCGGCATCGTGGACCATCCCGACGATGTGTCCGTCTCGACGCGCTCTCAGCGTCGTGGCAGTGTCTTGCTCGTACGCGTGCACCCCGAAGACATGGGGCGGGTCATCGGTCGCGCTGGCCGCACTGCCTCTGCCTTGCGCACCGTGGTGGGCGCGCTGTCCACGGATGGGCCCGTACGCATCGACTTCCTCGACGTCGACGAGCGCTGATCGGAGCCACCATGCAGGTGGTTGTCGGTCGTATCGGTCGGCCGCACGGAGTTCGTGGCGAAGTCACCATTGAGGCTCGCACAGACGAGCCGGATCGTCATTTTGTGCCGGGTAACGTGCTCCTCGTTGATGGCGGCCAGCCGCTCACCATCGAGACGGTCAAGTGGCACAGTGGTCGTCTCATCGCAACCTTTGCGGGATTCGCGGATCGCACCGCGGCCGAGTCGTTGCGCAACACCATCCTCGAAGCCCAGAGAGCAGATGATGAGCGGCCCGAAGACCCGGATGAGTTTTACGACTATCAGTTAGTCGGCCTCGAGGTAGTCACGACAGCGGGTGAAGCCGTGGGCACAGTGAGTGAAGTGCTGCATCTGCCTGCCCAGGACGTGTTGTCGGTAACGAGTGGTGATCGCGAGATTCTCGTGCCGTTCGTGTCGGCAGTCGTCCCTCAGGTCGACATCGATGCACGTCGCATAGTCATCGACCCGCCCCCAGGGCTGCTTGATGCCGACCTCTAACGCGCAC
>JBIHZU010000234.1:0-2946 GCA_044240285.1 Candidatus Nanopelagicales bacterium
TCCTTGCCCTGTGCGCACTGGCGTGCGCAAGCCTCATCGGGGCGGTGCCCGCTCTCGCGCACCAGCCGGTCACGCTCGACAGCGCGGATCGCACCCCGGCCCGCGGACCGCTACTGGTCGACGGAACCGTCTCATTCGCGGTCTACGCCACCTTGGCTCGACCCCAGTCGAAGCGCGCTTTCCGCGTTGGTATGCAGGCGGGACAGTCGCTCCAAGTGCAGCTGCTCATTGGTGACGAACGCCCGGCGAATGCTCTGGAAGCCGCCCAGTTACCCACGGTGGCGGTGGTCTCACCTACCGGTCAGCGGTTCGTCCTGCGGCCAAGCGAGCGGACACCCTTTTACGAGCCCTACAGCGGAAAATCATTTCTGTACCTTGCCCGGCTTACCACCACTGCCGTCTCCGGCACCTATCGCATCTGGGTCTCGGGGCGCAGTTCGTCGACCGTGCGGGCCGTGGTCGGCGTCGGATACCGCGAGGTACCGGGGACCGTACGCCCCTGACGTGATCAGAACGCGCTGATCCAGCGGATCGGTCGAACAATGACGCCGTGACGCCGTCCGAAAGTGCTGGGGCGCAGAGCTGAAGGCTCATCCTTTGGTTCGAGTGATGAGGCCACTAAGGACGTCATCCAAGGTGATGAGTCCTAGCGCTCCTTGGTCATCACGCACAACAGCAAGGTGAGTGCTACTGCCCCTGCCCTACCGGCTCCGGCGCTCGCGGCCTTCCCCCAACCCCAACTCCGGTGGTGAGTACGCGTTCCAGCGGTAGTCGCCACCGCAGATGGATGGTGGCCGCCGGAGAAGGGGCGGATGCTAGTTGGCCGCGATGATCACCCGGTTGCTCTGGATCTCGCCGTTCATGCTCGTCACGAAGACGTACAACTTTTTGCCGGTCTTGCGCTGCCACTCAAAGGTGCCATCGGAAGCGACGGGCGGCCGCGCGGATGACTCGGTGTAACTGGTCTCACCCGGGAACCTGAAGAAGACCCTGACGTTCGCGTTGCCGCCGAGACCTTCTGTCCGTCCGTCGATAAGGTTCCCGGGCTTTCCAGCAACCGTCGTGCGGCTGCCGGTGATGGTGATGCTCCGCTCCACTGGCGCAGCACCGCGGATGGTGAGGGTGCCCACTGTGATGGGCGGATCCTCGGCGCCGACGTAGCTGCGAAGCACGCGCGTGATGGTGAAGGAGCCGGGCTCGATGACGGTGACGGTGCCCGTGGCGGATCCGTTGTAGAGGTCGAGCACCTTGCAGGAGCTGGTGCGCTCGCACGCAGCGCCGTCCATGGAGACCTTGCCGGTGCCATTCGTGATGGAGACATACACCGTCTGACGGTTCTCGGCGGACCTCATCGTGTTGGCCAGGGTGAAGGCCTCACCCGCTGACCGCCGTATCGTCACGGGGGCGAGTTGGTAGCTCTGGGTCTGATCGTTGTACGAAACGGTCACGGTGGTGCCGGTAGCGTTGGCCGCCGGAGTGGCTGCAGCCCATGGCCCAACTGGGACCATGGCGGCGGAGACCACGGCGAGGGCGATTCGAGTGAGGCGGGCGGGGCTGGCCGCGGCCCCCGTGGCTATAGTCATAGTCGTAGTTTACTCCGTCGGGATGCACTCGGTCCACAAACCGCTGTGCCAAGAACGCATGCGTGAGGCAGCCATGTGTCGCCCTCACCAGTCATTCTAGAGCGCCACTGCCCATACGCACTTCTTAGTCAGTCGGACCTCGATGACGAGGGAGTGACTTCCTCGGATCAGGGCGGTCAGGAACACCTGCGAGTCCGTGTAATCGGCCCTCTCTCAAGAGCACAAACTCCTTCGCTCGTAGAGCTCGCACTTGCCGTGATCTCAATCGGAGTTTTTGCCCTCGTCGCGTGGGCAGTCCTCGGCTAGCCGAGCGCTGAGCAGACCACGGATCACCCGTATGAACAGCCCACTACCCTGTTGCCAACAATATCGACATTGATTCGATCCATGCGCCAGTCCGCAGTCCCCATCACCGGTTCGCCGTCGAAGCTTCGCGGCCGCACACTGTAACCATTGGCAGCCGCAATATAACGCGCGCGTTCGAGTGTTCCGACTTCAATGGCTTTCTTGCAGATAGACCTGTTCACAATCGGGACAAGAAGGCCCGAAGGATCCCCATCAACGTCAGCAACAGGTTTGTCCGCTGGCTGCACACCCTCCGCGATCTTCGTTAACTCGTTATAGTTAATTCCCCGGGAGTCAATAACTACGTGGGTTCCAGTTGCGGCTCTGTTGTTCCTTCCACTCCCGCTCTTCTTCACGGTGTAACTAATCAGACCGCCATTCACCACATCTGATTTCTTACAACGAAGCTCTTCCGCTTCTTGGGCTTGCGACGTAGATGACATCACGCCACATTTTGCGTATACCTGAGCAGTGACGGTGGACTTCTCACCGGGCTCACCCACCGTGAGTTTGACCTTGCCCACTTTGCCCCATGATTCCATTTCGGGCCACCCGATCTGTATCAGGTCCCACATCCAGGCGTTGCACATCTCTATTCCTGCACAGAAAAAGATTTCTTCTTCATCCGAGGGCCAATAGGTGCCAACCAGTTTTTCGTGGATTGTGTAACCCCGTGTTTTCGTGCCGTAACTAGCACCAACGTACGTCTTGCCACCCGCGATTTTGTCTTTGATCACCTGTAGATCTTCAGAGACCACTTTGACCTGGCTTGTCCTCTCCAGGCCTGCGGTGTAGGTCGGGTGGTAAACCACTGCGGCACCATCCATCAACTGGGCGGCGGCGGCGTAGCGCTTGTATGACTGGTCGACGTCATATGACTTCGGTTGGATGTACGTAGTCTTCTCGGGCTTGACTGAGCGATCGCTCGCATGTGAGGGAGACACAGATGAGATCGCCACCATGGCCAGCGCAGTAGCGCCACAAATTGCTACCACTCGGGATACACCTGAGCCAAAAA